>CAYVCH010000074.1:0-10503 GCA_964449755.1 uncultured Actinomycetes bacterium | reverse complement strand
CCGCGGCCGGGGGGCCCGCCGTGGACGGGGGGCCCCGGCCGGCGGCGGCGACGGGCGAGCGCCGACCCTGAGCCGGACATCGGGGGTCCCCGCATCCCGGGCCTTGTCCAGTCCGTACAACCGGAGGGGGAGGTATGGACGTCCCGGGCGGCGACCCGTCGCCCCTGGAGGCCCACGATAGGAGGGCCCTTGCCATAATCGGAGTGAGGAGGGCATGAGCGGGAGCGGCGTGCCGGAGATCGACGTGCGGCTGGAGCGCGTCACCAAGGTGTTCGGGGACACCGTGGCGGTGGACGACGTGACCCTGGACATCGTCGGGGGCGAGTTCTTCAGCCTCCTCGGCCCCTCCGGGTGCGGGAAGACCACCACGCTCCGGGTGATCGGCGGGTTCGAGGAGCCCACCAGGGGCACGGTCTACCTGGGGGAGCAGGACGTCACCGACCTGCCGCCCTACAAGCGCAACGTCAACACGGTGTTCCAGTCCTACGCCCTGTTCCCGCACCTCGACGTGTTCGAGAACGTGGCCTTCGGGCTCCGGCGGCGGAAGGTGCCGAAGGACGAGGTCCGGCGTCGGGTGCGGGAAGCCCTGGAGCTGGTGGACCTGGCCGGGCTCGAGCGGCGTCGCCCGAGCCAGCTCTCGGGCGGCCAGCAGCAGCGGGTGGCGCTGGCCCGGGCCCTGGTGAACCGCCCCAAGGTGCTGCTGCTGGACGAGCCCCTGGGGGCCCTCGACCTGAAGCTCCGCAAGCAGATGCAGCTCGAGCTGAAGCGCATCCAGCACGAGGTGGGGATCACCTTCATCTACGTGACCCACGACCAGGAGGAGGCCATGACCATGTCCGACCGGCTGGCGGTCATGCGCCACGGCCGAATCCTCCAGGTGGGGGCCCCGCAGGAGGTCTACGAGGACCCGGCCAGCGAGTTCGTGGCGGGGTTCCTGGGGGCCTCGAACCTGCTGCCGGGGGTGGTGAAGGAGCGGAGCCCGGAGGCCGTGCTGGTGGCCCTCGCCGGCGGAGACGTGGTCCGGGTGCCGCCGGCCCGCTTCCCCGACGGGGCGGGCGGCACTGTCAAGGTGGGGGTGCGGCCGGAGAAGCTGGTCATCGAGGCGGAACCCACGGAGGCGCCGGCGGGCGCGAACAGCGTCACCGGGACCCTGCGGATGGCGACCTACATCGGGGTGAGCCACCAGTTCCGGGTGGAGGGCCCGGGCGGGGCCGAGCTCACGGTGTACGTGCAGAACCTGGACAGCGCCCGGGCGCCGCGCCCCGGCGAGCGGGTGCGCCTGGTGTGGCGGCCAGAGGACACCTTCGCCGTGGTGGCGTCGGAGGAGGCGACCGAGGAGGGGGAGCAATGAGCGGCGAGCGTGCGAGGCCGGACCCGGCCCTGTTGCGGGGCCTGACCGAGCGTCGGATGTCCCGGCGTGACCTGCTGCGCTACGCGGGGCTCGGGGCGGGGGCCCTGGGCCTCTCGTCGTTCCTGGCGGCGTGCGGGGTCCGGGGGGCGGCGCCCGTCGGCGGGGGGAGCCCGTCTCCCACGCCGGGCGGCGTTGGCTCGCCCGAGTGGTGGGCGCAGCAGGAGATCACCGGTCAGCTCGACTTCGCGAACTGGCCCTACTACATCGACCGGGTGCGGGGCGGCGCCCACCCCTCCCTGGACCTGTTCACGAAGGAGACCGGGATCCAGGTGAACTACCGCCCCGTCATCCAGGCCAACGAGAGCTTCTTCGCCACGATCCGGCCTTCCCTCGAGGCGGGGGAGCCGACCGGGTGGGACATCATGGTCATCACGAACGGCCCCATCCTCACGAAGCTCATCGACTTCGGCTGGCTGATCCCCCTGGACCCGACCCGGCGGCCCAACTTCGACCGCTACGCGAGCGACCTGGTGAAGGACCCCGGCTACGACCCCGGGAACACCTACACGATGGCCTGGCAGTCGGGCTTCACCGGCATCGGCTACAACGTCGAGGCCATCGGTCGGGAGGTGACGAGCACGGCGGACCTGTTCAACCCGGACTTCGCCGGCAAGGTCGGGATGTTCAACATCCCCGACGAGCTGGGCAGCGTCGCCCTGCTGCACCTCGGCATCGACCCCTTCACCTCCACCCCCGACGACTGGGAGCAGGCCGCCGAGCTGCTGCGCAAGCAGCGGGACGACGGCATCGTCCGCCAGTACTACGACCAGGCCTACATCAAGGCCCTGGAGGACGGCGACGTCTGGATCGCCCAGGCCTGGTCGGGCGACATCTTCCAGGCCAACCTCCTGGGGTTCAAGGAGCTGCGGTTCGCGGCCCCCGACGAGGGGGTCATGTTCTGGACCGACAACATGATGATCCCCCAGGGGGCGGCGCACCCCCTGGATGCCCTCACCTACATGGACTTCGTCTACCGCCCCGACGTGGCGGCCCTCATCGCCGACTGGGTCTGGTACGTGACGCCCGTCCCCGAGGCCAGGGACTACATGCTCGACGAGGAGAAGTTCGCCTCCATCCTGGGGGAGCTCCCGCCCTACTACGACCCGACCCCCGCCAAGAGCCCCCTGGTCTTCCCCGACGAGGAGATGAAGGCGAAGGCCCGCGAGTACCGCATCTTCAAGACCCCCGAAGAGCTGGATCAGTGGAACGAGCTGTTCCTGGCCATCGTGGAGGCCTAGGCCTAGGGGGCCGGCGCGGGCGGCGCCTCGCCCCGTACCTGCTGATCGCGCCGGGCGGGCTGTGGCAGGCGGCCTTCTTCGTCGTGCCCATCGTCACGATGTTCTTCGTCTCCCTGCAGACGGGGAACATCGACTACGGGTTCCGCCAGACCTGGAACTTCGGGATCTACGCCGAGGCCGTGGCCCGCTACCGGACCCAGTTCGCCCGGTCCCTCAACTACGCCGCCATCGTGACGCTCGTGGGCATCCTCGTCGGCTACCCGGTGGCCTACTGGATCGCCTTCCGGGGCGGCCGGCGGAAGAACGCCTTCCTCCTGCTGCTCCTCCTGCCCTACTTCGTCTCGTTCGTCATCCGGACCATCGCCTGGCAGTTCATCCTCTCCGACGAGGGGTTCCTCCTGGGGAGCCTGAAGGCGTGGGGGATCCTGCCGGAGGACTTCCACGTCCTCTCCAGCGCCACCGCGGTGATCGGGGGCATCTTCTACAACGCCCTGCCCTTCATGATCCTGCCCATCTACGTGGCCCTGGAGAAGATCGACCGCGCCCTGGTGGAGGCGGCGGCCGACCTGTACGCGAGCCGGGCCCAGGCCTTCGCCCGCGTGGTCCTGCCCCTCTCCATCCCCGGCGTGTTCGCCGGGGGGCTGCTCACCTTCATCTGGTCCGCCGGAGACTACGTGAACGCCGAGATCCTGGGGGGACCGGGGACCCGGCTCGTCGGCAACATCATCCAGAGCAGCTTCCTGATCCAGTTCGACTACCCGCTGTCCGCGGCCCTGGCCTTCATCCTCATGACCGGCCTGCTGGTGGGGGCCATGGCCTACGCCAGGGTCCTGGGGGTCCGGAGCATCGAGGAGTACGTCTGAGGTGGCCGGCGCGACGGACGTCGTGGCCCTGGGGGAGCGGGCCGAGCCCGTGGCCCGGGTCCGCCGCCGCCGGCGGCGGCCCGCCCGCCTCATCCTGCCTGCCATCACCACCATCGTCATCGCCTATCTGGTGTTCCCCCTCACGATCATGATCGCCTTCTCGTTCAACGACACCGAGCCCGCCGACCGGATCGTGCTGCGGTGGCGGGGCTTCACCACCGCCTTCTACCGGCGCCTGCTCGAGATCGGCGACCTCACCGAGGCCCTGCGGAACTCCCTCGTCATCGCCGCGGCGAGCACCGTCGTGGCGACGGCCTTCGGGACCCTCGTCGCCCTGGCCCTGGTGCGGTACAGGTTCCGGGGGCGGGGGGTGCTGGAGACCATGCAGTTCCTGAACATCGCGAGCCCCGAGATCGTGCTCGGGGCCTCCCTGCTGTCGCTGTTCGTCTCCCTCGGGGTGCCCCGGGGGATGCTCACGATCTTCATCGCCCACGTGATGTTCAGCGTCCCCTTCGTGGCGGTCACGGTGCGGGCGCGCCTGGCGGGCTTCGACCGGGCGGTGGAGGAGGCGGCCCAGGACCTCTACGCCGATGCCTGGCAGACCTTCTTCCGGGTGACCCTGCCCCTCATCTGGCCCGGCATCCTCGCCGGGGCCCTCCTCGCCTTCGCCCTGTCCATCGACGACTTCGTCATCACCCAGTTCAACGCCGGCCAGACCCTCACGTTCCCCCTGTGGGTGTTCGGGGCCGTGAAGACCGGCATCCCGCCCCAGGTCTTCGCCATGGGGACCCTCATCTTCGCCGTGGGGGCCGTGGCGGCCGCCTACAACCTGCTGGGGGGCCGGCGGCGCCGCTGAGGGCCGGTGCCGCCCGCCGGTCTCGTGAAATCCTTCACAAGGTCGGCAAAAAATGGCCCTCTAGCTGCGGAAACGGGCTTTGACGCCCCCCTCGGCCCTGGATATACTCGGGGCCGCCCATGGCCGGAGGATTCCGCGATGCGTGGACCGGCATGGGCACGGCCTGGGCGATCCTCGGGACCCTCGTCGCGGGGATCGGGACGTGGGGTGGTGTCGGCTATCTGGCCGACCGGCTCGCGGGGTTCCGCTGGCTGTTCCTGCCGATCGGGATGGTGATCGGGGCGGGGACGGCCATCTACCTGGTCTACGTGCGGTTCGGGAGCGATGGCGGAGCGACCTGAGCGGGAGCTGGTCCGCCGGGCCCTGGGGCCCGGCGCCGCCGCCGTCCTCCTCTCCGCCGGCCTCGGGTGGCTCGTGTCGGGGCCGGGGGCGTCCGCCTCGTCGGCCCTGGGGGCCGCCGTGGTCGTCGCCAACTTCGCCGCCCATGGCCTGTCCCTGGCCTGGGCGGCCGGCGTCTCCCTCGCAGCCGTCCACGTCGTGGCCCTGGCCGGCGTGGTGGTCCGGATGGGGGCCATCGTGGGCGCCCTCGTGTGGCTCACGGGGACGGCCTGGTTCTCGCCGGTGGCCTTCGCCGCGACGGCGGTGCCCGGTACCGTCCTGCTCCTCGCCTACGAGGCCCGGCTGGCCCTCCGCGGGGTCGGCGGGGGCCTCCAGGTCCCGGCGGACCCCGTGGCCGCCCGGGCCGCCCGACGCTCCGCGACGGAGGGCGGCTAGGTGCTCGCCGGCGTCCTCGGCTTCTCGCCCCCCCCGGCCGGCTTCGAGGCCCCCGGCACCGAGATCTTCCAGACCCCCTGCGTGGTGGGAAGCGGTGAGCTCTGCCTGAACCGGGTGTCGCTGCTCATGATCCTGGTGGCGCTGGTGGTGATCGGGCTGTTCCTGGGTGCCCTGCGCCGGCCCAAGCTCGTCCCGTCCGGGCTGCAGAACGTCGTGGAGTCGGTGGTGGAGTTCGTGCGCAACGGCATCGTGATGGAGGTGATCGGCCCCGACGGCCTGCCCTGGGTGCCCTTCCTCACCACGATGTTCGTCTTCATCTTCGTGGGCAACGTCCTGGAGATCATCCCCCCCTTCCTGTTCCCGGTGAACTCCCGGATGGCCATCCCCCTGTTCCTGGCCGTCCTGGTGTGGTTCCTGTTCAACATCGCGGGCCTCCGGGCCCATGGGCTGCGGTACCTCGCCCACACGCTGTTCCCGCCCGGTGTCCCCAAGGCCCTCTACGTCCTGGTGACGCCCATCGAGTTCGTGTCGGTGTTCCTGGTCCGGCCCCTCACGCTGTCGGTGCGTCTGCTCGCCAACATGATCGCCGGGCACCTGATCCTCACCATCTTCTTCCTGGGCAGCGCCTACCTGGCCTGGCGGCCCGTGAGCCTGCCCTTCGCGATCCCGGCCTTCGCCCTGACGCTGTTCCTCATGGTCTTCGAGATCCTGGTGTCGGTGCTGCAGGCCTACATCTTCACGATCCTGACCGCCGTGTACATCTCCGGGGCCATCCACCCCGAGCACTAGAGGAGGCATCGCATGGACCTTCTGGGCATCCTGGCGCAGGTTCAGGGCGACGTCGGCACCATCGGCAGGGGTCTCGTCTACGGCCTCGGCGCCATCGGCCCGGGCATCGGCATCGGCTTCCTCGTGGGCAAGTCCGTGGAGGCCATGGCCCGCCAGCCGGAGGCCGCCGGCATGGTCCGCACGACCATGTTCCTGGGCATCGCCTTCGTGGAGGCCCTCGCCCTGTTCGGGTTCGTGCTCTCCTTCATCATCTAGCGGGAGGAGGACGGATGGACTGGGCAGTGGTGCTCGCCGCCGGGGCCGCCGAGGAGGCCCCCAACCCGATCCTGCCCGAGCCCGTCGAGCTCATCGTGGGCAGCCTCTCGTTCCTCCTCGTCTTCGCCATCCTGGCCCGCTTCGCCTTCCCGGTCCTGAACCGCCTGCTGGCGGAGCGGCAGGAGAAGATCCGGGGCGACCTGGAGCGGGCCGAGCGGGCCCGGCGGGAGGCCGAGGAGGAGCTGGCCCGGTACCGGGAGCAGCTGGCCCAGGCCCGGGAGGAGGCAGGGCGCATCATCGAGGAGGGCCGCCGCACCGCCGATCAGCTCCGTCGGGACCTCCAGGCCAGGGCGGAGCGGGAGGCCCAGCAGATCGTGGCCCGGGCCCAGGAGGAGATCCGGGCCGAGCGGGACCGGGTCTTCCAGGAGCTGCGGACCCAGGTGGGCGAGATTGCCGTGGAGCTGGCCGGCCGGGTGGTCGGCCGGGTCCTGGACCGGGATGCCCACCAGCGCCTGATCGACGAGTACATCGACGAGGTGGCGAGGAGCGGCGACGGCCGTGGGCGGTAGGGAGGCGCTCGTCCGGGGCTACGCCCAGGCCGTCCTGGCCATCGCCGAGGCCGAGGGGGCCCTGGAAGCCGTGGAGGAGGAGCTGTTCCGCTTCGCCAAGGCCGTGGAGGCCAACCCGCCCCTGCGGGAGGCGCTCACCGACCCCCTCCTCCCGGCCGAGCGGAAGCGGGCGGTCCTGGCCGACCTCCTGGGGGGGCGGGCCGACCCCCGCACCGTGAACATCCTGGGCTTCCTGGTGGAGCAGGGGCGGGCCCGGGAGCTGCCGTGGATCGTGGAGGGCGTGGCGAGGCTCGCCGCCGAGCGCCGCCGGCGGGTCCTGGCCGAGGTGCGAGCGGCCGTGCCCCTGTCCGAGGAGCAGCGGCGCCGCCTGGCGGAGGCCCTGTCCAGGGCCACCGGGCGAGAGGTGGAGGTCAAGGTCGTCGTGGACGCCACCGTGGTGGGGGGCGTGGTGGCCCGGGTGGGGGAGGAGGTCTTCGACGGGACCATCCGTACCCGGCTGCAGCGGGCCAGGGAGCTCCTCGTCGGCACGTGAGGACCGGGAGCGGGGGAGAAGACATGGCGGAGCTGGTCATCGACCCGGGGCGGATCGTCGAGGCCCTCCGACGCCACGTGGAGGGGTTCACCCCCGCGCTGGAGCGGGAGGAGGTGGGCCGGGTGGTGGAGGCCGGCGACGGCATCGCCCGGGTCGCCGGGCTGCCCCGGTGCATGGCCAACGAGCTCGTCGAGTTCCACGGGGGGAAGCTCGGCCTGGCCTTCAACCTCGACGAGGACGAGATCGGCGTGGTCGTCCTGGACGAGAACTTCGCCGACATCCAGGAGGGCGACCCGGTGAAGCAGACCGGGCGGATCCTCTCCGTTCCCGTCGGTGACGGGCTGCTCGGCCGCGTCGTGGACCCCCTGGGCCGTCCCATCGACGGCAAGGGCCCTGTCCCCCACCGGGAGACCCGGGCCCTGGAGGTGCAGGCCCCCTCGGTGGTCATGCGCCAGCCGGTGAAGGAGCCGCTGCAGACCGGCATCAAGGCGATCGACGCCATGACCCCCATCGGACGGGGTCAGCGGGAGCTCATCATCGGCGACCGCCAGACGGGGAAGACCGCCATCGTCGTGGACACCATCATCAACCAGCGGGCCAACTGGGAGAGCGGCGACCCGAGGAAGCAGGTGAAGTGCATCTACGTGGCCGTCGGCCAGAAGGGCTCCACCGTCCGGGAGGTGGTCGAGGCCCTCACCGAGCACGGCGCCATGGACTACACGGTGGTGGTGAACGCCCCGGCCTCCTTCCCGGCGTCCTTCAAGTACATCGCGCCCTACGCCGGCTCGGCCATGGGCCAGTACTGGATGTACCGGGGCGAGCACGCCCTGGTGATCTTCGACGACCTGTCCAAGCAGGCCGAGGCCTACCGGGAGCTGTCCCTGCTGCTGCGCCGCCCGGCGGGGCGCGAGGCCTACCCCGGCGACGTGTTCTACCTGCACTCCCGGCTCCTCGAGCGCTGCGCCAAGCTCTCCGACGAGCACGGCGGCGGGTCCCTCACCGGGCTCCCCATCGTCGAGACGAAGGGTGGCGACGTGTCCGCTTACATCCCGACCAACGTCATCTCCATCACCGACGGCCAGATCTACCTGGAGACCGACCTGTTCTACGCGGGCGTGCGCCCCGCCATGAACGTGGGCATCTCGGTGTCCCGGGTGGGCGGCAACGCCCAGATCCGGGCCATGAAGCAGGTGGCCGGGCGCCTCCGTCTGGACCTCGCCCAGTACCGCGAGCTGGAGGCCTTCGCCGAGTTCGGCTCGGAGCTGGACAAGGCCTCCCAGCAGCAGCTGGCCCGGGGGGCCCGGGTGGTGGAGGTGCTGAAGCAGCCCCAGTACCGGCCCATGGCCGTCGAGCACCAGGTGATGTCCATCTGGGCCGTCACCGGCGGGTACCTGGACGACGTCGCGGTGGAGGACGTGAAGCGCTTCGAGGAGGAGTTCCTCGAGTACATGGACACGCGCCACCCGGAGGTGGGGGAGCACATCCGCACCCGCGGCGACCTCCCCGAGGAGGTCGAGGCCACGCTGAAGCAGGCCACCCTCGACTTCAAGGCGACCTTCGTGCCGACGGGGGGCGGGCCCGGGAGCGCGGCGGCCCTCGGCCCGGCCGCCCCGCCGGACGCCCTCCGGCCCGACGTGGGGTGGGAGCGGATGTCCTCGGTCGAGGAGGAGCGGCCGCCGGTCCCCACCCCGGAGGAGCTGCGGGAGGACTACGAGCGGCGGGCGGGCCCCGTGGGCGAGGCCGGGGCACCGGCCCCGTAAGGCCCCCGGGGGAGGCGGCCGTGGGCGCGAAGCTCCGCACCATCCGGCGGCGGATCCGTTCCGTGCAGTCGACCATGAAGATCACCCGGGCCATGGAGCTGATCGCTGCCTCCAGGATCCTCCGGGCCCAGCAGCGGGTGGAGGCGGCCCGGCCCTACGCGGAGCTGCTCACGCGGGCCATGGAGGACGTGGCCCGGCAGACCGGACCCCTGGTGCATCCCCTGCTCGAGGACCGACCGCGGCCGGAGCGGGCGGGGGTCTTCGTGGTGACCTCCGACCGCGGCCTGGCCGGGGCCTACAACGCCAACGTCCTGCGCCGTGCCGAGGAGCTCATGACCGAGCTGCGGCGGCGGGGCCTGGAGGCGGTGGCCTACGTCTCGGGCCGGAAGGGCCTGGCCTACTTCCGCTTCCGGGGCATGCCCGTGGCGGCCAGCTGGACGGGCCACAGCGAGGTGCCCCGCTACGCGGTGGCCGAGGAGATCGGCCAGGTCCTGATCCGGGGCTTCCTCGAGGGCCGCATCGACGAGGTCCACGCCGTCTACACCGACTTCCGCTCGGCCTTCACCACCCGCCCCACGGCCAAGCGGTTCCTCCCCCTGGCCCCCGAGGAGGTGGTCCGCCGGGAGCTGGGCCGGCCCCACCCGGAGTACATCTTCGAGCCAGCCGCCACGGCCATCCTGGACGAGCTGCTGCCGAGCTACGTGACGACGAAGGTGTTCCACGCGATGCTCGAGTCGGCGGCCTCGGAGAACGCCATGCGCCGGCGGGCCATGAAGGCGGCCACCGAGAACGCCGAGGACCTGATCAAGGTCCTCACCCGGGTCGCGAATCAAGCCCGCCAGGCAGAGATCACCACCGAGATCATGGAGGTCGTGGGAGCGGCCGAGGCTTTGACCAGGGCCGCGACGGAGTAGGAGCGAGGCGATGGCGGAAGGTGGCAACGAGGCGGCGAAGGGCCGGGTGGTCCGGGTGATCGGGCCGGTGGTGGACGTGGAGTTCCCCGCCGACGAGCTGCCCGAGGTGAACACGGCGATCCGGGTGGAGCGGACCCTGGACGGGCGGACCGACGTCATCACCTGCGAGGTTGCCCAGCACGTCGGCGAGTCGGTGGTGCGGGCCATCGCCCTGAAGCCCACCGACGGCCTCGTGAGGGGCGCGCCCGTGGAGAACACGGGACGGCCCCTCACCATGCCCGTCGGGCCGGGCGTGCTGGGGCACGTCTACAACGTGCTGGGCGAGCCCCTGGACACCACCCCCGACCGGATCCAGTACGAGGACCGCTGGCCCATCCACCGGGACCCGCCGGCCTTCGGGGAGCTGGAGCCGAAGACCCAGATGTTCGAGACCGGCATCAAGGTCATCGACCTCCTCGAGCCCTACGTGCAGGGGGGGAAGATCGGCATGTTCGGCGGCGCCGGGGTGGGCAAGACCGTGATCATCCAGGAGATGATCTACC
>CAYVCH010000073.1:0-10629 GCA_964449755.1 uncultured Actinomycetes bacterium | reverse complement strand
GTCGGCACCCTGACGCCGGGCGCGCGGCCGAGCTACGGCGTGGACGGCCCGGCGGCGGGAGCCGGCGACGAGCTGGTCGGGGCCGTCCTGCGCGCCGGGATGGGGCACCCCGACCGCCTGTCCGCCGAGGCCCTGGAGGCCTACGTGGGGCCCTTCCGGGGCCCGGGTGGCCGGGGGGCGGTGGTCCGGGCGGCCGCCGCCGCCAGCGGGGAGGCCCTCGAGGGCCGGGAGGCCGATCTGGCCAGCCTGGAGGCGCCCGTGCTGCTCGTGTGGGGGGAGGACGACCCGTTCGTGCCCCCGGAGCTGGGCGAGGAGCTGAGCGACACCATCCCCGGCTCCACCCTGGCCCTGCTGCCGGGCTGCGGCCACTTCGTCACGGAGGACGCGCCGGAGGCCCTGGCCCCCCTGGTGGCCGGGTACCTGCGGTCCCGCTACCTCGGGGTGGGCCACGGTCACGGGCCCGGGCCCGTGGCGGTGCCCCTGCAGCGTCCGCCGCGGCAGCGGGGGTGCGCGTGACGGCCGGCCGCCTGTTCCTCTCCGGCATCCGGGCCAGCGGCCGCCACGGGGCGAGCCCGGGGGAGAAGGACGAGCCCCAGGAGTTCCTGGATGTGGAGGTGGAGGTGGGCGGCGACGACCTCGCCGACACCGCGGACTACCGGGGCCTCGCGGAGGCCGCCCGCCGGGCGGTGTCGGAGGGGTCCTTCGACCTGCTGGAGAGCCTGGCCGCTGCCGTGGCCCGGGCGGTGCTCGGCGTGGCGCGGGTCCGCCGGGTACGGGCGGTGGTCCACAAGCCGGCCGCCGCCGGCTCCCTCGGGATCGAGGGGGTGGCGGCCGCCGCTGAGGCGTCCCGGGAGCCTTGAGCGGGTGGCCCTCGCCTACCTCGGCCTCGGGTCGAACCTGGGGGACCGCCTGGGGAACCTGGGGCAGGCCGTTGAGCTGCTGGCCGCCCGGGCCGGCGTGGGGGTCCTGCGCTCCTCCCGGGTCTTCGAGACCGACCCCGTGGGAGGCCCGCCCCAGCGCTCCTACCTGAACGCCGTCCTCGAGGTGGAGACGGACCTGCCGCCCCGGGGCCTCCTCGCCGCGGGGCTGGCCGTGGAGGCACGCCTGGGGCGGGTGCGGGCCGAGCGGTGGGGACCGCGGGTGATCGACGTCGACCTCCTCGTCTTCGACGGCGAGCGGATCGAGGAGCCGGACCTGGTGGTCCCCCACCCCAGGCTGCTCCAGCGGGCCTTCGTCCTCGTCCCCCTCATGGAGCTCGTGCCCGACCTCGAGCTGCCCGGGGTGGGCCGGGTGGCGTGCCTGCGGCTCCCCGTGGACCCCTTCGGGGTCCGGCCCTTCGCGCCTCCCCTGCGGACGCCCCCGGGCGGAGGTCGGTGAGGCTGGTGCGGGCAGCGGGCGGGGGTCAGCGCCTCCGGCTTGGCATACTCGGGCCGTGGACGTGGCCGTGGTCGGCGCCGGGCGGGTGGGGACGGCCCTGGCCGTCCTGCTGGCCCGGGCCGGCCACCGGATCGTCGCGGTGTCGGGGCGGGAGGCGACACGGGAGCGGGTGGCCCGCTTCCTGAGCGGGGTGCCGGTCCTTCCCCCGGCGGAGGCGGCCGGCCGGGGCGAGCTGGTGCTCCTGGGGACCCCCGACGACGTCATCGAGGTGACCTGCCGGGCCCTGACCGAGGCCGGGGCCCTGGGCGGCGGCCGGTGGGTGGCCCACCTGTCGGGGGCGACGAGCCTGGCCGCCCTGGCCGCGGCCCGGGCGGCGGGCGCCGGCGTCCTCTCCGTCCACCCCCTGCAGACCTTTCCCTCGGTGGAGGCGGCCCTGGACCGGATCCCCGGCTGCGCGGTGGCCGTCACCGCGGAGGCCGAGGAGGGGTACGTCCTGGGCGAGGACCTGGCCCGGGACGTGGGGGGACGCCCCCTCCGTCTGGCCGACGAGGTCAAGCCCCTGTACCACGCGGCCGCCGTGTTCGCCTCCAACTACCTGGTGGCGGTGACCGCCGCGGCCGAGGAGGCCTTCCGCCGGGCCGGCCTCGCGGAGCCCCTGGAGGCCTTCCTGCCCCTGTCCCGGGCGAGCCTGGAGAACGTGGCTCGCATGGGCCCGGGGGCTGCCCTCACCGGCCCGGCGGTGCGGGGCGACGCCGGGACCGTGGCCCGGAACCTGGAGGCCCTGGCCCGGGGGGTCCCCGAGGCGGTCCCCGCCTACGTGGCCCTGGCCCGGGTGTGCCTGGACCTCGGGGAGCGGGCCGGCCGTCTGTCGTCCGAGGCTCGGGGCCGGGTGGAGGAGGTACTCGCCCGGTGGAGCTGACCCGGATCGCCGCCGGCGTGCGGGAGGGCTGTGAGGGGGCCCGGGCCGCGGGGCGGGCGGTGGCGCTGGTGCCCACCATGGGGGCGTTCCACGAGGGGCACCGCTCCCTCATCCGCCGTGCCCGGGCCGAGCGGGACTTCCTGGTGGTGTCGATCTTCGTGAACCCCCTCCAGTTCGGCCCCGGCGAGGACTTCGAGCGCTACCCCCGCGACGAGGCCGGGGACCTGGCGGCCTGCGAGGCCCTGGGCGTGGACCTGGTGTTCGCCCCGCCCGTGGAGGAGATGTACCCCGGGGGGGAGCCCCAGGTGACGGTGGATCCGGGACCCCTGGGTGAGCGGCTGGAGGGGGCGTCCCGACCCGGTCACTTCCGGGGGGTCCTCACCGTGGTGGCTCGCCTGTTCCACCTGGCCGGGCCCTGTACCGCCTACTTCGGGGAGAAGGACGCCCAGCAACTGTTCCTCGTCCGGCGGATGGTGCGGGACCTCGCCTTCCCGGTGGAGGTGGTGGGCTGTCCCACGGTCCGGGAACCCGACGGCCTTGCCCTGTCCTCCCGGAACGCCTACCTCTCCCGGGAGGAGCGGGAGGCCGCCGGCTGCCTGTTCCTCGCCCTCTCCGAGGCCGCCGAGCTGGCCCGCAAGGGGGAGCGGGACGCGGCCGTGCTGGTGGCGGCGATGGCCCGGGAGGTCGGCGCCACGCCGGGGGTGCGGCTGGACTACGCCGCCGTGGTGGACGAGGCGACCTTCGAGGAGGTCCGGGAGGTGGCCGGCCAGGTCCGGGCGCTGGTGGCGGCCCGGGTCGGGGGGGTCCGGCTCATCGACAACCTGCCCCTGCCCCCGCCCCACCCGTAGGCCGAGGCGTGCCCTCACCCGGGGGCCCTCCCGCTGGCGAGGCGGTTGTCGTCCCGGCCCCGGTCGGCGAGGATGGGCCGCGCACCGACCGGGAGGTGCTGGGTGCTGCTCGCCGTGGACGTCGGGAACACCGAGACGGTGCTTGGCGTGTTCCGGGGGCCGGAGCTCGTCCGGCACTGGCGGATGGCCACGAAGCCAGAGCGAACCCCCGACGAGCTCGCTCTCCTGTTCGGAGGGTTCCTGGTGCAGGAGGGGCTCTCCTTCACTCGGGAGGTCACCGGCGTCGTCGTCGCCTCCGTCGTCCCGGCCAGCACCCGCGCCCTCCGGGAGATGACGGCCCGGTACTTCAGCTTCGCGCCGGTGGTGGTCGAGCCGGGCACGAGAACCGGCATCCCGATCCTCACCGACAACCCCCGGGAGGTCGGTGCCGACCGGGTGGTGAACGCCCTGGCCGCCCACGCCCGCTACGGTGGGCCCTGCATCGTCGTGGACTTCGGGACGGCCACCACCTACGACGTGGTCTCCGCCCGGGGGGAGTACCTGGGCGGGGTCATCGCCCCCGGGATCCAGGTCTCGGCGTCGAGCCTGGCGGCCAGGGCGGCCCGGCTGTCCCAGGTCGAGCTCGTCGCGCCCAGGGCGGTGATCGGCAAGAACACCGTGGAGAGCGTGCAGTCGGGGGTGGTCTTCGGCACCGCCGCCGAGGTGGACGGGCTGGTGGAGCGCATCCGCCAGGAGCTCGGTCAACAGGCCAAGGTCATCGCCACCGGGGGCCTGGCCGACGTCGTGGTCCCCCACTGCCGGACCATCGACGAGCACGACCCCTTCCTCACCCTGGAGGGCCTGCGGCTGGTCTTCGAGCGGAACGTGGGCGCCGCCGATGGCTGAGGTGGGCGCCGCCGATGCCTGAGGAGCGGGGCCGGGAGCGGGAGATCCTGCGGGCCCGCCGGGAGCGGCTGGAGCGGCTGCGGGCCCGCGGTGTGGAGCCCTTCGCCCGGCACTTCAAGCCGGCCGGGGGCATCCAGGGCACGGCCGAGGTCCGGAGGCGCCACGGGGGGCTCCCCGCCGACCGCCTGACGGAGGAGCGGGTGACGGTGGCCGGCCGGATCGTGCTGGCCCGGGACCTGGGCAGGCTCAGGTTCCTGGTGCTCCGGGACCGGGAGGGCGACCTCCAGCTCGTCTGCGACCAGGCGGGCCTCCCCGAGGCCACCGCCGCCCTCCTCGACGACATCGACCTCGGGGACATCGTGGGGGCCAGCGGCCGCGTCGGGACCACCCGAAGGGGCGAGCTGTCGGTGTTCGTGGAGGAGCTGACGCTGCTCACGAAGGCCTTCCGGCCGCTGCCCGAGAAGTGGCACGGCCTGCGGGACCCCGAGCTCAGGCAGCGCCGGCGCTACCTCCAGCTCATCACCGACCCGGGATACCGTCGGGTCGTCCACGCCCGGGCGGGGGTCCTGCGAGCCCTCCGCCGCTACCTGGACGCCCACGGCTTCGTGGAGGTCGAGACCCCGGTGCTCCAGCCGACCCCCGGGGGCGCCCTGGCCCGCCCGTTCGTCACCCACCACCGTGCCCTGGACGTTCCGCTGTACCTGCGGATCGCCCTGGAGCTGTACCTCAAGCGGCTCCTGGTGGGCGGGCTGGAGCGGGTCTACGAGATCGGCCGGAACTTCCGCAACGAGGGCATCGACCGGGACCACAACCCCGAGTTCACCATGCTCGAGGTCTACCAGGCCTACGGGGACTACGAGACCATGATGGAGCTGGTACGGGACCTGGTGGTGGAGGCGGCCATGGAGGTCCGGGGAACCCTGCGCTTCCCCTACCAGGGCCGCGAGCTGGACCTCTCCGGCGACTGGCCGCGGCGAACCCTCCTCGAGACCGTCTCGGAGGCCGTCGGCGAGGAGGTCCGCCTCGACCGCCCCGACCTGCACCGGCTGGCCGGGGACCACGGGGTCGGTGTGAACCCCCGCTGGGGCCCGGGCAAGGTGGTCCTGGAGCTGTTCGAGAAGCTCGTGGAGCCGGATCTGTGGGGGCCGGTGTTCGTCTGTGACTTCCCCCGGGAGGTCTCGCCCCTGGCCCGCCCCCACCGGGCCCAGCCCGAGCTCACCGAGCACTTCGACCTCGTCATCGCCGGGATGGAGATCACGCCGGCCTACTCGGAGCTGTCCGACCCCGACGAGCAGCGCCGGAGCTTCGAGATCCAGCAGGAGGAGAAGCGGGCCTGGGGAGCCGAGGAGGCCCACCCCATGGACGAGGACTTCCTGGTGGCCCTGGAGCACGGCATGCCCCCGGCAGGGGGCCTGGGCCTGGGGGTCGACCGCCTGACGATGATCCTGGCCGACGTGCCCTCCATCCGGGATGCCATCGTCTTTCCCCACCTGCGACCCGAGGAGGGGTGAGGGGGGGACTCGAGGCCCCGGGGCTCAGGTGCCCGCCGGGACCCCGGCGGCGCGGCGCAGGGTGGCCACGATCTGTTCCAGGGGGATGCCCTTGGCCAGGAACCCGGCGGCGCCGGCCTCCAGGGCCTCCCGCTGGATCCCGGGGTCGGCGTGGGCGGTCAGGATCACGACCGGCAGGTCCGGCTGCCGGCGGTGGATCCGGCGCATGGCCTCGATGCCGTCGAGGTCGGGCATGGAGAGGTCCATGAGGACCACGTCGCACTGGCGCCGCTCGGCCTCCTCGCAGGCGGCGACGCCGCCGGCCGCCTCGCCGGCGACCACCACCCCTTCGACCAGGCCCAGGGCCGCGGTCAGGGCGCGTCTGAAGGACGGGTGGTCATCCACGACCAGCACGCGCACGACGTCCATCTCCTCACGGGGAAGGCTCGTTGGGGGAGCGGCCTCGTCGGACATTCTCCCGGTCGGGTCCCCCGCCCGCAACGGACCATCTGGGGGAAAGTCCCGTAGGCCGAACGGGGGATCCGCCCCGGCCGAAGGGCCGGGGCCTCATCCGGGGCCCGTCGGCGACCGAATAATGAAGGGAGGGGGCGCGTTGGAAGGGGCGGAGACGACAGAGGCCAGACGGGCGGCTTGGGGGCCCGGGGTATACTGGGATCGGCTGGGCGCCCGGGCGGCACGGGGAGCGTCGCGAGGGCGCTCGGTGCGCCTCGGGGGTAGGACGGGGTCCGTGGATCCTCGGGGCCGGGGGGAGGACGGGCAGGTGCCCGGAGGGTCTTGACAGATGTTCGAGCGATTCACGGACCGAGCGAGGAGGGTCGTGGTCCTCGCCCAGGAAGAGGCGAGGATGCTGAACCACAACTACATCGGGACCGAGCACATCCTCCTCGGTCTGATCCACGAGGGCGAGGGTGTGGCCGCCAAGGCCCTGGAGCAGCTCGGGATCCGGCTGGAGGACGTCCGCCAGCAGGTGGAGGAGATCATCGGCCAGGGGCAGGCCGCCCCCACCGGCCACATCCCCTTCACGCCCCGGGCGAAGAAGGTCCTGGAGCTGTCGCTGCGGGAGGCCCTGCAGCTCGGCCACAACTACATCGGGACCGAGCACATCCTCCTGGGCCTGATCCGGGAGGGCGAGGGCGTCGCCGCCCAGGTCCTGCAGAAGCTGGGGGCCGACCTGAACCGGGTCCGCCAGACCGTCATCCAGCTGCTCTCGGGCTACACGGGGGGGAAGGACCCCGGCGGCGCCGAGGCCTCGGGCCCCCAGGGCTCCATGGTCCTCGACCAGTTCGGGCGGAACCTGACCCAGCTCGCCCGGGAGGGCAAGCTGGACCCGGTCATCGGTCGGGAGCGGGAGATCGAGCGGGTCATGCAGGTGCTCTCCCGCCGGACCAAGAACAACCCGGTCCTCATCGGCGAGCCCGGCGTGGGCAAGACTGCCATCGTCGAGGGGCTCGCCCAGATGATCGTGAAGGGCGAGGTCCCCGAGACCCTCAAGGGCAAGCAGATCTACACCCTGGACCTGGGGGCCCTGGTGGCCGGGTCGCGCTACCGCGGGGACTTCGAGGAGCGACTGAAGAAGGTCCTGAAGGAGATCCGCACCCGGGGCGACATCATCCTGTTCATCGACGAGCTGCACACGCTGGTGGGGGCCGGGGCCGCCGAGGGAGCCATCGACGCGGCGTCCATCCTGAAGCCCATGCTGGCCCGGGGCGAGCTGCAGACCATCGGCGCCACCACCCGCGACGAGTACCGCAAGCACCTGGAGAAGGACGCCGCCCTGGAGCGGAGGTTCCAGCCCATCTACGTGGACGAGCCCACCGTCGCCCACACCATCGACATCCTGAAGGGCCTGCGGGACCGGTACGAGGCCCACCACCGGGTCTCCTACACCGACGAGGCCCTGGTGGCGGCGGCCAACCTGTCCGACCGCTACATCTCCGACCGGTACCTCCCGGACAAGGCCATCGACCTCATCGACGAGGCCGGCTCCCGGATGCGGATCCGGCGGATGACCGCGCCGCCCAACGTCCGCGAGCTCGACGAGAAGATCGCCGAGGTGCGCCTGAGGAAGGAGTCGGCCATCGACGCCCAGGACTTCGAGCGGGCGGCCACCCTGCGGGACGAGGAGCGGGCCCTCCTCGAGGAGCGGGCCCGCCGCGAGCGCGAGTGGAAGTCGGGCGAGATGGACGTCCTCTCCGAGGTGGACGAGGAGGAGATCGCCGAGGTCCTGTCCAACTGGACCGGGATCCCCGTCTTCAAGCTCACCGAGGAGGAGACGGCGAAGCTCCTGCGCATGGAGGAGGAGCTGCACAAGCGCATCGTGAACCAGGTCGAGGCGGTGTCCGCGGTCTCCCGGGCCATCCGGCGGACCCGGGCCGGCCTGAAGGATCCCAAGCGGCCGTCGGGCTCGTTCATCTTTCTCGGTCCCTCGGGGGTGGGCAAGACCGAGCTGTCCAAGGCCCTGGCCGAGTTCCTCTTCGGGGACGAGGACGCCCTGATCCAGCTCGACATGTCCGAGTACATGGAGAAGCACACGGTGAGCCGCCTCATCGGCTCGCCCCCCGGCTACGTCGGCTACGAGGAGGGGGGCCAGCTGACCGAGGCCGTGCGGCGCAAGCCCTTCTCGGTGGTGCTGTTCGATGAGATCGAGAAGGCCCACCCCGACGTGTTCAACACGCTGCTGCAGATCCTGGAGGACGGCCACCTCACCGACGCCCAGGGCCACACGGTGGACTTCAAGAACACCATCATCATCATGACCTCCAACCTGGGCACCCGGGACATCCAGAAGGGTGTGGGGGTGGGGTTCGCCGCCACCCGTGACGACCAGGTCACCTACGAGAAGATGAAGGATCGGGTCCTGGAGGAGCTGAAGCGCTCCTTCCGGCCGGAGTTCCTGAACCGCATCGACGAGGTCATCGTCTTCCACTCCCTCACCCGGGAGCACGTGAAGGCCATCGTGGACCTGATGATGCGACGGGTCCGGGAGCAGCTGAAGGCCAAGGACGTGGACGTCGAGCTCACCGACGCCGCCAAGGACCTGCTGGCCGAGAAGGGCTACGACCCGGCCTTGGGGGCCCGACCGCTGCGGCGGACCATCCAGCGGATGGTCGAGGACCCGCTCTCGGAGAAGCTGCTCTGGAAGGAGTTCAAGGCGGGGCAGACGGTCATCGTGGACGCCCGGGACGGCGAGATCGTCTTCGAGGCGGCCCCGGTGCCCCCCGAGACCCCGCCGGTGGAGCTGGCCGGGCAGCAGGAAGGGTAACTGTCCCGGCCCGGGCCGGGGTGGCTCCGGCCCGTCAAGGCCGACGGCCCAGCAGCCGCGAGGTTGCTGGGCCGTTCGGCGTCCCGGGGGGCGGGCGGCGACGGCGCGCCGCCTGAAGGTTGCCGGCGTTCCCCGAGCTGCCCGGCGGGCGAGCCCTTCCCGGATGGCCCCGGGCGCGGTAGCGTGGTCCCGGTGGGAGGGAGCGAGGTCGCCTGGGTCGTCGAGACGTCCCGGGACGGGCAGCGCTGGCGGTTCTTCGGCAAGGGCTGGGCCCGGCCGGGGGAGCCCCTCATGCTCCACGGGGCACCGCGGTTCGTCCGCTACCGCCGGGCCGACGGGGAGGGCACCTGGTGCGAGCCCCTCGAGCGCACCGGGAGGAGCCGATGACGCTGCTGCTCCTGGAGGAGCACGTCCGGGTGGAGCTGTGGCCGGGGGAGGAGCACGTGGGGCTCCCCGTGTTGCTGCCCGGGGGGGAGGAGGGCAGGCTCCTGACCTTCTCCCGCGCCAGCGACGGGACGAGCTGGACCTACCGGCTGGAGTTCCGCGGGGCCCGCCACGGGTAGGCCCCTCCCGCTGCCGGGAACTCGGGGGTCGGCCGCGGCCGCGCCACCCGAGGGCCCCCGCCGCGTCACCGGGGGAAGGCCCGGGGCGCCGACCCGGCCCGCCCGAGGCCGTGAGTGTCACACCCCCGCGCTAGGGTCCTGCCGTGGGGAAGGTGCGGACGCTCCTCGCCTGCACGGCCTGCGGCCACCACCTCGCCCGCTGGGCGGGGCGCTGCCCCGGCTGCGGTGCGTGGGGGACCGTCGGGGAGCGGCGCTCGGGCACGGCGGACCTCGACGTCCACCCCCAGGACCTGGCACCGGGCCAGGCGGGCGGTGGGCGCGTCCGCACCGGCTCCCCCGGCCTGGACCGCGTGCTGGGCGGCGGCCTGGTCCCCGCCTCGGTGGTCCTGCTGGCGGGGGAGCCCGGCATCGGCAAGTCCACCCTGCTCCTCCAGCTCATGGCCAACCTGTCGGCTGCCGGGCTCCCCTGCCTCCTCGCCTCGGGCGAGGAGTCCCGGGAGCAGGTGGCTGCCAGGGCCCACCGCCTGGGCATCGACGGGGCGGCCCTCTCCTTCGTCCCCGGACGGGAGCTGGGGCAGGTCCTGGCGGCCGCCCGGGCGCTCCGGCCCTTCCTGCTGGCAGTGGACTCCGTCCAGACCCTCCGGGACCGGGACCTCCCGGGCGCGGCGGGTGGTCCCGCCCAGGTCCGGGGCTGCGCCGACGCCCTGGTGGGACTGGCCAAGGCCGAGGGGATCAGCGTGGTCCTGGCGGGCCACGTCACGAAGGGCGGCGACCTGGCCGGCCCGCGGACGCTGGAGCACGCCGTGGACGTCGTGCTGTCCTTCGGGGGCGATGCCCGCTCGGGACTCCGGGTCCTGTCGGGGGGCAAGAACCGGTTCGGCGCCGAGGGGGAGGCGGTCTGGTTCGAGCTGCGCGGGGACGGCCTCCACGAGATCGACCCGGCGAACCTGCTGCTCTCGGGCGGCGCCGACCCGGGCTCGGCCGTGGCCCTGCCCATGGCGGGTCGCCGGGCCCTGGCCCTCGAGGTGCAGGCTCTGGCCGTGGAGGCGGCGGGGCCGCCGCGCCGCCAGGTCGCCGGCCTCGACCCCCGCCGCTTCCAGCTCGTGGCCGCGGTGGTGGGCCAGGTGGTGCGGGTGCCCCTCGCCCGCTGGGAGCTGTACGGGGCCTCCGCCGGGGGCCTGCGGGTCGACGACCCCGCCTGCGACCTGGCCGTGGCGGCGGCCCTGGCCTCGGCGGCGACACGCCGGGCGGCCCCCCAGGCTGC
>CAYVCH010000072.1:8729-10764 GCA_964449755.1 uncultured Actinomycetes bacterium | reverse complement strand
CGGCCAGGGCCGCCGCCTCGGCGTCGACCTGTCCCGCGCCGGCCAGGGCCGCCGCCGCGACCCGGAGGGCGTCCAGGCCGGCCCCCTCGGCCGTCAGGGAGGCCTCCGCCGTGGCCGCCGCCTCCAGCAGCCGCTCGGCGTGGGCCAGCCTGGCCTCCTCGGCGACCAGGCCCTCCCGCTCGCCCGGGGTCACCCGGGCGGACTCGATCTCCCGAACCTGGTAGGCGAGGAGGTCCATCTCCCGCTCGCGCTCGCGGGCCGCCCAGGCCAGGCCCTCCAGCCGCTCACGGGCAGCCCGGAGGGACCCGAACACCGCGGCAAAGGCCTCGGTCCGGGTGGCCTGCTCCGGGCCGGCGAACCGGTCCAGCAGCCTGGCCTGCACCGAAGGGGAGAGGATCCGCTGCGCCTGGTGTTGCCCCTGGATCTCGACGAGCCGGGCTCCCAGCTCGGCCAGGGTCGAGACGGTGGCGATCTCCCCGCCGACGCGGGCCGATCCTCGCCCGTCGGCCCCCAGGCTGCGGGCGAGGACCAGCTCGCCGTCCTCGGCCCAGTCCCGCCCCGGCCCCGTGGCCGGCGCGTCGAAGCGGGCCTGGACCCGGGCGGCCGCGGTCCCCGGACGGACCAGGGACGCCGAGCCCCGGGCCCCCAGGGCGAGGGCCAGGCCCACGGTGACCATGGTCTTGCCGGCGCCCGTCTCGCCGGTCAGGACGTTCAGCCCGGGGCCGAACTCGAGGTCCACGTCCTCGATGACCCCGAGCCCGGTGATGTGCAGCTCCCGCAGCACGGGCCGATGTTACGAGTCGCCGCCGACATCGCCGGCCCCGGCCCCCGCCCCGTCCTCGTCTCCCCCGTCGCCGGGCAGGCCGAACTTCTCCCTGACCAGGGACAGGAACGAGGGGGCACCGTCGGGCCGGACCAGCCGCGCCGGGGTGCGGGCCTCGCCGATGTGGACCCTCGCGCCCACCGGCAGCTCCAGGCTGGGCCGGCCGTCGGCCGAGAGCAGCCCGGGCTCCTCACCCACCACTTCCAGGGTGACGCGCTGCTCGGGGGCGAGCACGAGGGACCGGTCGAACACCATGTGGGCAGCCACCGGGGTCACGATGAGACACCGGACGGTCGGGGTGACGATGGGCCCCCGGGCGGAGAAGGAGTAGGCGGTGGAGCCCGTGGGGGTGGCCACGATGACGCCGTCGGCCGAGAAGGTCGTGACGTAGGTGCCGTCGACGAACACCGCCAGGCGGACCAGGCGGTGGCGGGCTCCCTTCTCCACGATGACCTCGTTCAGGGCCCACTGGGGGACCGTCCACCCGGTGCCCTCGGGCTCGGCCAGCACGGCCAGCCGCTCCTCGACCCGGGCGGTGCCCGCGAGAACCTGGGCGATGAGCCCGGGGGCATCGTCGGGCTCGACCTCGGTGAGGAACCCGAGCCGCCCGACCTTCACGCCGAGGACCGGGCACCCCGAGGCCAGGAGGGCGGCCCGCAGGAAGGTCCCGTCGCCGCCCAGGGCCACCACGAGGTCCAGCCCCACGGCAAAGGACGCCGGTGGCACCGCCTCGTCGGCCCCCAGCGGCTCCCCGGGCAGCTCCCGCGTGCGCACTCCCTGCCCGGAGAGCCACCCGACCAGCCCCTTGCCCGCGGCGATGGCCGGCTCACGGCCCCCGTGGGCGACCAGGCCCACGAGCTTCACGGCCCCTCCCTCTCCGGACCCGCCTGCCGCCGGCGGCCGCGGCCGCGCAGGCCCTCGGCCTCGGCGATGGCGGCCTCCAGGTCGAGGGAGGGCGGTTCCGCCGCAACCCCCCCGCGCCGCCCGTGGAGGAGGAACTCCACGTTGCCGGCGGGCCCGGTCAGGGGGCTCACCGCCACCCCGAGGGGCCGGATCCCGTGCTCCTGGAGGGCCCGGGCCACGCCCTCGACGGCCGCCCGCCACACGGCCGGGTCCCGGACGACGCCGCCGCGACCGACCCCCTCGCGGCCCGCCTCGAACTGGGGCTTCACGAGCAGGACCACCTCCCCTCCCGCCCGGATCACCCGGGCG
>CAYVCH010000072.1:0-8719 GCA_964449755.1 uncultured Actinomycetes bacterium | reverse complement strand
AGCAGGTCCGCATCGGCCCCGGCGCAGTTCGCCAGGGCCGGCACCACCAGCCGCAGCGAGATGAAGGACAGGTCCGCCACCACCAGGTCGGGTTGGAAGGGCAGGTCCTGCCGCCCCAGGGTCCGCGCGTTCGTCCGCTCCAGGACGGTGACCCGCGGATCACGGCGGAGGCTCCAGGCGAGCTGGCCGTAGCCCACGTCCACCGCCACCACCCGGGCGGCCCCCCCCTGGAGGAGGCAGTCGGTGAAGCCGCCGGTGGAGGCGCCGAGGTCCAGGCAGTCGCGGCCCTTCGGGTCGATGCCGAACCGGTCCAGGGCTGCCTGCAGCTTGGCGCCGCCGCGGGAGACGAACCGCCGCGCGGGCGCCTGCAGCTCCACGGGCTCCTCCGGCGAGACCAGGCACGAAGGCTTCGACACGGCGCGGCCGGCCACGGTCACCAGGCCGGCTCCCACGGCGGCCTGGGCCTCCGACCGGCTGGCCACCAGGCCCCGGCGCACCATCTCGGCGTCGAGGCGCCGGCGCCTCACCCCTTCGCCTTCGCCCCCCCGGCCTTGGGGGCTGCCGGCCTGGACGCCGGCCGCTTGGCGCCGCCGGCTCCCGTCCGTTCCAGGTCGCGGACCCGCCGCTTCAGCGACTCCACCTCCTCCTTGGTGGCCACCCCGAGGGCCTTGAGCTGGGCCCGTACCTGGCGCTGGACGATCCGCTCCAGTCGCTCCCGGTTGCGGCGGGACCACTCCATGAGCTCCCTGGCCAGCTTGTCCACCTGCTCGCGCCCCCCGCCGGACACCAGCCGCCTGGCCATGGCCTGGGCCCTGGCCGGCGTCAGCCGCTCCAGGGTGGCCTCCACGAACCTCCGCACGTCCTCGAACATGTCCGGACCTCCTCGTGCGGGCTCCCTCGGAAGGATACCCCTGCCCGATCCCCCACCCCGGGGCTGGTAGCATCCGGCCGCACGGCCCCGCGGCCGGAGGAGGAGGCCCGCTCGTGCTCCCGATCCGCGACGTGAACCCGACCAGGCGCACGCCGTGGGTGACCATCGCCCTCATCGCCCTCGACGTCGGCCTGTTCCTGCTCTGGCAGCCCACCCTCAGCGGCGGACCCATCGCCGAGGAGCGGCAGACGGTCTTCTTCTACTGCTGGGGCTTCGTCCCCTGGGAGCTGACGAACCGAACCAACCTGGCAGACGGCGGGCGGCGGGCGGTGGCTGCCATCGAGGAGGGCAACCCGCAGGTCAACGGGCGGGCCCTGCAACTCGTGCTCCAGGGCAGGGCCGACGAGCTCTTCCCGCCCGGCCGGCCCGAGCGCCGCCTGGAGGGGTGCCCGGACAAGAGCTGGCTGCTGGCAGGCCTCACGGCGATGTTCCTCCACGGGGGGTGGCTGCACATCGCCGGCAACATGCTGTTCCTCTGGATCTTCGGCAACAACGTGGAGGATCGGCTGGGGCGCGGCGTCTTCGTCCTGTTGTATCTCGTGGGAGGCGCGGCGGCCACCCTGCTCCAGTGGCTCGTCTCCCCCCAGTCGGCCGTCCCGAACGTGGGAGCCTCCGGGGCCATCGCGGCGATCCTCGGCTCCTACCTCGTGCTGTTCCCCCGCGCCCGCATTTACACGCTCGTGATGTTCTTCTTCATCACGTTCGTGGAGTTGCCCGCCGTCGTCGTCCTCACCCTCTGGTTCGTGCTCCAGCTCTTCAGCGGCGTCGGCGAGCTGGGCACGGGCGTGAACAGCGGCGTGGCCTACTGGGCCCACGTGGGCGGGTTCGTCACCGGCCTCGTCCTCACGGTGCTGCTGTTCCGGAATCGCCGCGCGCCCGGCCCGCTGCCACCCCGCCCCGACGTCTGGGGCTACTGACCGGCCGGCGCCGGCGGTGGCTCCTCGAGCAGGGCGGAGAGGTCCCGGCCCACGTAGGTGGGACGCACGTCGGCGGCCGTCCGGGCCGACTCCCCCGTGACCCCGGTGAACGCCGCCTTCCCCGTGACCCCGGTGAACACGAGGAGCGTATCCCATCCCAGGGCGGCGGCGCCGGCAATGTCCGTCTCCAGCCGGTCCCCCACCACCAGGGGCCTCCCCCCGCCCGCCTGCCGGTGGGCGCGGAGGAACAGCGGGGGGTGGGGCTTGCCCACCACGTGGGCCCTGGCCCCCGTGGTGGTGGTGATGGCGGCGAGGAGGGCTCCGGCCCCCGGCCAGAGGCCGTCGGGCGCCGGGTAGGCGGCGTCGGCGTTGGTGGCCACCAGGCGCGCGCCGCGCTGCACCAGCAGGCAGGCCGTGCGGAGCCTGGCGTAGTCGGCGGAGCGGTCCCAGCCCACGACGACGACGTCCGCCGCCTCGGGTTCCCCGTCGAGGATCTCGACCCCGGCCTCGGCCAGCGCCGTCCGGATGCCGCCCTCCCCGATGACGAAGGCCGTCCGGGCCCCCATGGCGGTCACCTCGTCGGCGGTGGCCAGGGCTGAGGTCACCACCTCCCCCGGGTCGGCGGCGATGCCGAGCCCGGCGAGCTTCTCCGCCACCTCGGCGGGGGTCCTGGCCGAGTTGTTGGTGAGGAAGGCCACCCGCCTGCCCAGCCGCCGCAGGGCCCGAATGGCGTCGGCCGCGCCCGGGACCGCCTCCTCCCCCCGGTAGACGACGCCGTCCAGGTCGAGGAGGAAGCAGTCGTACCGCTCGGCGAGGGACATCAGCTGTCAGGACGGAGGTGGCGGTCGGGATCCCCCTCGGCCTGCGCCATCAGCCGCCCAGGCGGCGGAGGGCCCGCTCGTAGTGGTCCACCCCGGGCCGGAGGGCCCGAGCCAGCTTGAGGTGGCCGATGGCGCGGCTTCGCTCGCCGGTCCGCTCACAGGCCAGGGCCAGGGCGAAGTGCGCGTAGTCGTTGGCGGGGTTGAGCTGCACGGCCTTGGTGAACTCCAGCCGGGCCCGGCGGATCCTTCCGATCATGAACAGCGCCCGCCCCAGGCCCTCCCGGATGGAGGCCTTGTGGGGCTCCAGGAGCTTCGCCCGGGCGAGGAGCATGGCCGCCTGGTGCGGGTGACCCGTCTCCAGGAAGGCCATGCCCCGCGAGAACAGCTCGTACGCACCGCGGTCGTCGTCCGGAGTGCTATACAAGGCTCGTGCCCCGGATCTCACCCTTCGTCGGCCTGCGCTACGACCCCCAACGGGTCGGCCCGCTGCAGCGGGTGACGACCCCGCCCTACGACCTCATCTCCCGGGAGGACCGGCACCGGTACCTCCAGGCGAGTCCCCACACCATCGCCCGCCTCGACCTCGCCGAGGGCCGGCCCGGGGAGGACCCGGGCAAGTATACGAGGGCGGGCTCCCTCCTCGGGACGTGGCGGGCCGAAGGCGTGCTGGTCGCGGACCCCCGGCCCGCCTACTACCCGTACGAGATGCGCTTCCGCTGGCACGGGGAGGCCCGCCGGGTGCGGGGCCTCATCTGCGAGGTGGAGCTGGAGCCCTGGGGGCGCAGGATCGTGCCCCACGAGCGCACCATGGCCGGAGCCGTGGAGGACCGGCTGGAGCTCCTCCGGGCCACCCGGGCCAACCTGTCGTGCGTGTACGGGGTCGTCCCCGGTCCCCTCCCGTCCTTCGGCCGGGCCCTGGAGGGGGCCATGGCGGGTCCACCGGTGGCCGAGGTGGAGGACGAGGAGGGAGTCCAGCACCGGCTGTGGAGGCTCGAGGACGGCGGGATTGCCGAGCTGCTCGAGGACCAGCCCTTCATGATCGCCGACGGCCACCACCGCTACACGACGGCCCTGCGGTTCCGGGACGAGATGCGGGCGTCCCGCGGGCCCGGCCCGTGGGACCGGGCCATGGCCCTCGTTGTCGACGGCGCCACCGAGCGCCCCCCGGTGCTGCCCTACCACCGGGTGGTGGTGTCGGGGGCGGCCCCGGGGGTGGGCGACCGGGTCCGCGACCTGGAGGAGGTGCTGGCGGAGCTGTCCGACGAGGGCCTCATCTTCGGCTCCGCTACCCGCGAAGGGGACGAGGTGGTCCACCGCGTGGGCCAGCTCGTGGGCCCGCCCCCCACCGTGTGCGCCCTCCACCGTCAGCTACTGGGCGGCCTCAGCGAGGACGCCCTCCGGTTCACCCAGGACGCCATCGCCGCCGAGCAGGCCGTCCGGGAGGGACGGGCCCTGGCCGCCTACTTCCTCCCCGCCACCACCCCCGAGCGCATACGGACGGTGGTGCAGCGGGGCGAACGCCTCCCCGAGAAGTCGACCTTCTTCTGGCCCAAGCCCCGCACGGGGATGGTCGTACGGGTCCTGGAGTAGGACCCGCGAGCGGCCACGGGCGGGGGTCCAGGGCCTCCTCGACTAGTCCTGTTCCGGGGGCTCGAGCTTCTTGATCCCCGTGGCCACCACCTCCGTCAGGCTCCTGGCGCCGGCCCCGCTCCGGTAGAAACGCCTGGCCAGGTGGCCGTAGACGAGGACCTCGTCGCCCTTGGCGATGTCCTTCAGGGCGCGCTTGCCCACCACCTTGTGCCAGGCGGCGACCGGGAGGGGGAGGAGACGCTTTCCGGCCTCCGGAACGGAGAGCCGCAACTCGGTGACCTCGTCGCCAGACGGCAACCGGCGTTCCACCGGCTCCGTGGCCACGGTCCCCGCGAGGACGACCACGTTCACCGTCACCATGGCGGCTCCCTCCTTTCGCGGCGGACCCTAGCACCCGCCGGTGACACGCGGGGTGCCGCTAGACTTGCCGCCGTGGACCAGGAGACCTTCCCGGTCGGCCCCGGGATCACGGCCGTGGACACGAGGATGGCCGGGCGCCCCCGAGCGACCTCGGCCTACCTCGTGGCCGGGGAGCGGCCGGCCCTCGTCGAGACCGGGCCGGCCACCTCCGCCGAGGCCGTGCGCCGGGGACTCGCCTCCCTGGGGCTTGGCCCCGACGACCTCGCCCACATCCTGGTCACCCACATTCACCTGGACCACGCCGGCGGGGCGGGCACGCTGGCCAGGGCCTTCCCCGGGGCCACCGTCTGGGTCCACCAGCGGGGCGCGCCCCACCTGGCCAACCCGGCTCGCCTCGTCGCCAGCACCGCCCGGGTCTACGGTGAGGAGCGCGTGCGGGAGCTGTTCGGAGAGACCGAGCCGGTGCCGGCCGAACGCCTGCGCGCCGCCGGCGAGGGAGACGTCATCGACCTGGGGTCCCGGGTGCTGGACGTGATGGAGACGCCCGGCCACGCCTCTCACCACCTGTGCTTCCAGGACCGCGAGACGGGCGCCGTCTTCACCGGCGACGCCGTGGGCGTCCACCTACCCGACGTGGGCGTGCTGCGCCCGGCCACCCCGCCGCCCGAGTTCCAGGTCGAGGCAGCCGTGGAGAGCATCGAGCGCGTCCGCCGGCGGGCCCGCGGCGCCCTACTCCTGTCCCACTTCGGGCCCACCCCGGACGTGGACCGGGCCTGCGAGCTCGCCGTGGAACGGGTCCGGGCCTGGAGCGAGGTGGTCCGGCGAGCCCTGGAGACCACCGACGATCTGGACCGGATCACCGACCTGCTGGAGGCGGAGTGGGAGCGGGAGTGCCGGCAGGATGGCGGCGACCCGGCGCGGCACCGCGAGTACGACGTGCTGTTCAGTGCCCGTGCCAACGCGGCCGGCCTGGTGCGGTACTGGCGGCAGCGCCGCGAGGGGGAGGGCGTGGTCACGGGGACCGGTGGGGGGGTCCCCGAGGGGGGCGCCGCCGCTGGCCCCACCGGCGGCGCTCCGGACCCGGGCAGGCCCGGATAGGCGGGGCGCGGGCCCGGCGCCACTGGCTCCCCGTGAGCCCTGAAGCACGAGGGTCTTCCCTCCGGTCCGGTGAGACCCGGCGCGCCCAGATCGCCACGGGGCGGGACCGGAGCGCCGCGTCGACCAGGACAGGCTCCGGGGGCTCCCTCGGCCCGGGTCCGGGGCGCCGGCTGGTCGGCGACCTTGGCCGCGTCCCCGGCTGACCTCGTGGGCTGCTCCGCAGGGGGACCCCGGTCGCGAGGAGCCGGGGGCGGCTGGCCCCGGCGTCCCGGGGCGGGGAGGAGCTCGGCCGGGATGGGCACGACCCCGCCTTCCACCTGGCGAGCGGCCGCTTCATGGCCGCGGGCTACCGGGCGAACCTGGTGGCGGAGTGAATCCCAGCCCCGGAGGGCGTGGAGGCGGGGCGAGGGTCGCGGACGTCGGGTGCGGGCCGGCTCCTCGACGGAGATCCTGGCCCAGGCGTCGAGGTTCTGCGGCTTCCACTTCCACGAGCCCTCGATCCGGGCCGCGCGGAAGAAGGCCGCAGAGGCCAGCGTGGCCGACCGGGTCACGTTCGAGGTGGCGTCCGTCCCCTGCTCGCTGGCGCAGGAGGGGCGCGCGGCCCTCGGCAACCAGGTCCCCGAGCGCCGGGGTTCGGCGGGCCGGGAAGACGGTGCTCTGCCGCCTCTTGCGGGACGTCGAGTACCTCGACTGCGAGTTGCCGAGCGTGCGCCGCCGGCTGCGGGACCCCGAGTCCTTCTGGGAGGCCCTGCGTGGGAAGCGGGTCGCTCTCGACGAGGTACACCGCCTGGAGGACCCTGCCTCCCTCCTCAAGATCGCCGCCGACCACTTCCCGACGGTCCGCGTCATCGCCACAGGGTCGTCGACGCTCGGGGCGACGGCCAAGTTCCGGGACACCCTCGCCGGGCGCGGGAGCAGGTCTGGCTCACCTCCATGATCGAGCGGGACCTGGCGGACTTCCGCCGGCCTGACCTCGAGCGGAGGCTCGTGCGCGGCGGGCTCCCGCCCTTCTTCCTCTCCGACGAGCCGCTGGAGCCCGAGGTCCAGGATTGGCTGGACGCGTACTGGGCGAAAGACGTGCCGCCACGGAGATCGTCGCCGCCCCCAAGGCGTACGGGTTCGACACCGGGTTCGTGGCGCAGCTGCGGGGTGCGATGCCCAGCCAGGGAGAGCTCGGCCAGCTCTGGGCGCACTTCGTGCTCGACGAGCTCCCCGCACACCTCGGTGCACGCGCGATCCGCTACTGGCGGGACAAGCGGGGGCATGAGGTGGACTTCGTCGCGCCGCTCCGGGGGGCCATCGCCGCGATCGAGTGCAAGTGGCGCGCCGGCTCCTTCGAGCCTCGCGACCTCGCGGCGTTCCGTCGGCGTCATCCCCAAGGCCCCAACCTGGTGGTCGCCCAGGACGTGCGAGAGCCGTGGGCGGAACGGTCGAGGGACCTGCGGGTGGACTTCGTCTCGCTGCGCGAGCTCATCCGCCGCCTGCGCCCTCGCCGCCCCTGAACCGCTCGTGCCCCGCGGTCGAGGAGCGGCCCGGTTCCGCTGACGCTGGGCGGTCGATCAGGGACCGTCGGCGCGGTGTTGGCGGCCCCCCCGCCTCCGGGTCGGCGAGCTCCCGGAGGCGGGGCACGAGGGCCTCGTGCCCGACGGCCTCCGCCCGGGCCGCAGCGGCCGCCAGCTCCCCGGCCCGGGGGTTGGCGAGCGCGGCCGCCACCTCCACCTGAGCGTGGAAGGCCAGGTGGTAGGCCCTCCGATCTCGCTCCGCCGAGGCAGCGGGGTCCGACAACGGGAGGCGCCTCGGCTGCCCGGCCGACGGCGGCGAGCACCCGGGCCAGGCCGGCGGCGCGATGGTGGTGCAGATCGGCATCCCGGCGCCGAGGTCGAGGGCGGTCCGGAAGCCGACCTCGGCCGCGGGGGTCGCCCACCGCCTCGCGGACCGAGGCCCTGGCCGCGTGGGTGGCGGAGAGCCACTCGCGGTGACGGCAGGCCGCGACGACGGCCGCCGAGTGGAAGTCAGGTTGGAGACCTTCCCCACGGCGAAGAGCGGCAGGTCGCCGCCGTGACCGGCCGGGGCGATCGGACCCTGGCCCGAGGCACGTTCGTTCGCTCGCCCTGGGGGTGGACCAGAGCGTCGGGTGAGCCCTCGAGGCGGCGGGCCTGGAGTCGCTCGTCGTGGTCTACCCGCCAGCAGGTGGCGACACCCCTCGGGCCGCCTGGCGGCCGGCCTCAGGTCAGCTCCGCCAGGCGCTCGGCGGCGTCGAAGGCCCCAGCGTCGTGGCGGAGGACCCGCCGGAACTCCCGCGCCGCCTCCTCCCGCCGCCCCGCCTTGGCCAGCACATCGCCGGTGACGTACCACAGGCGCAGCGCCCACTCGCGGCCCACGTCCTCCTGGGTGGACAGGCGCCGCAGGAGGGCCAGGGCCTCCTCGAACCGGCCCCGGTCCGCCAGGGCCGCAGCGGCCACGATGGCCGCCTCCGCCTTCGCCTCGACGGGGATGCGGGCCCGCAGCGCCTCCTCCGCCAGGGGTACCGCCCGCTCAGGCCGGCCCACAGCCCGCAGGCAGTCCGCGATGATGTGGTTCTGGTCGGCCCTCCCCGACATCCGGCGGTAGGCCCGCATCTCTGCCAGGGCCTCCCGGTACCGCCCGGCCTGGTAGAGGGCCAGCCCCAGGACCTCGCGCACGGCCGCCGAGCGGGGGGCCAGCTCCTTGGCTCTGGCCGCCTCCGCGGCGGCCCCGGTGGCGTCACCCCGGGCGAGCAGCCGCACCGCCCGCTCGAAGCGCGTCACCGCCTCCCCCCGCTGGGTCGGGCGCGTGGCCCGTCGCACCTCCTCCACCAGGTCGGCAGGAAGGTCGGGGTGGCCGCCCGGCCGTCGGGGGCCGCCAGCCCGGGGCCGCGAGCGAGGGGGACCGGCCATTCGGAACCCTAGCGTACTTCCCCCCGCCGGGCACGGCGGACCGCCCGGGCAGGGACGGGCGCGGCCAACATCTCCACCAGACGCAGG
>CAYVCH010000071.1:0-10841 GCA_964449755.1 uncultured Actinomycetes bacterium | reverse complement strand
CCGGGTCGGCGGGCATCGGCGGCCAGCAACCGGGCGAGGACGAGCACGGCCCGGCGGTTGGCCGGGCCCTCGGCGAATCCGGGGGGCCAGCCTGGCGGCGGCTCCGCGGCCGCCCCCACCGCCTCCGGGCGCGCCGGCGGTGTCCTACCCAGCACGGGCCAGCCCCTCCGTCCCCAGCTGGCCCCGGTAGGACAGGGCTTCGGCCAGGTGATCCGCGGCCACCCGGTCCTCCCCGGCCAGGTCCGCCACCGTCCTGGCCACCTTGAGGGCCCGGTCAAAGCCCCGCCCGGTGAGCCCCAGGGCGTCGACGGCCCGGGCCAGCAGGTCCCGCGCGCCCTCGGTGAGCCCGGCCACCCGCCGGGCCAGGGGCCCGGGGAGCTGGGCGTTGCAGGGGACGCCCAGACCCCGGTAGCGGTGGCGCTGGCGCTCGCGGGCCTCCGCCACCCGCTCGCGGATGGCGGCCGAGGGCTCCCCCCCGGCCTCTCCCAGCAGCTCCTGGCGGGACAGGCGGGGCACCACGAGGCGGATGTCGATGCGGTCCAGGAGGGGCCCCGACAGCTTCTGGCGGTAGGCGGCCACCCGATTCGGCGGGCACCGGCAGGCCCGCCTGGGGTCCCCCTCGTAGCCGCAGGGGCAGGGGTTCGCCGCCGCCACGAGCGTGAAGCGGGCCGGGAACTCCACGGCCCCCGCGGCCCTGGTGACCACGATCCGCCCGTCCTCCAGCGGCTGGCGGAGGGCCTCCAGGGCGTCCCGCCGGAACTCGGTGAGCTCGTCCAGGAACAGCACGCCATGGTGGGCGAGGGAGACCTCGCCGGGACGGATGTGGCCGCTCCCTCCACCGAGGAGGCCCGCCATGGACACCGAGTGGTGGGGCGCCCGGAAGGGTCGGGTGGTGACCAGGCCGGCTCCCGAGAGGAGGCCCGCCACGGACTGGAGCTGGGTGACCTCGATGGCCTCCTCCCGGGACAGGGGCGGCAGGATGGTGGGCAGCCGCCTGGCGAGCATGGTCTTGCCGGCCCCCGGCGCCCCCACCAGGAGGACGTTGTGGCCCCCCGCCGCCGCCACCTCCAGGGCCCGACGGGCGGCCGCCTGGCCCCGCACGTCCTGGAAGTCCACCGAGGCCCCGCCCGGGGCGGGCTCCTCCCCCGGGGCCACGGCCGGCGGGTCCCAGGCGCCCCGCAGGAACGCCACGGCGGCGGCGAGCGAGGGCGCTCCCACCACCCGCAGGCCACCCACCACGGCGGCCTCGCGGGCGTTGACCTCCGGGACGACCACCCCCTCGAGGCCCGCCCGGGCCGCGGCGATGGCGACCGAGAGGATCCCCGGGGTCGCCACCAGGCCGCCCCGCAAAGACAGCTCCCCGGAGAAGGCGAAGCGGGCGAGGCGGGGTCCGGAGACCTGGCCCGACGCGGCCAGGATCCCCACGGCGACGGGCAGGTCGAGGCCCGGCCCCTCCTTCCGGACGGAGCCGGGGGAGAGGTTCACGACGATCCGCCTGAGCGGCCACTCCAGGCCGGAGCCCTCGACGGCCGCCCGGATCCGGTCCCGGGCGTCCTGCACGGCGGCCCCGGGGAGGCCGGTGAGGACGAGGGCGGGCAGCCCCCGGCCGACGTGGGCCTCGACGACGACCGGGTATCCCCGCACCCCCAGGAGCGCGACGCCCAGAGCCCTGCCGTACACGGCGCGACCCTAGCGCCCGCCACTGACACCCACCCGGGGACGGGGCATCCCCCGGCTCCCGCCGCTTCAGAAGGCGTCCTCGAACAGGACCACCCGGGGAGCACCCCCCGCGGCGCGGACGCTGGCCACGTCGAACCGAACCGCCCCCGCCCGAGGACGGTACGCCACGAGGAAGGCCTCGGCCAGCTGCCGGAGCTTCCGTTGCTTGTCCCCGGTGACCGCCTCGTGGCCACCGCCGAGGTCCTCCCCCGACCTCGTCTTCACCTCGCAGAAGACGAGGAGGTCGCCCCGGGCCACCACCAGGTCCAGCTCGCCCACGGAGCACCGCCAGTTCCTCGCGACCAGCCGGTAGCCGCGGCGACGGTACGCCTCCAGGGCGGCCTCCTCCCCCGCCCGCCCGACGGCGATGTGCCGGCCACGTCCCACACAAGGACCCTATCCCCCGGCGCCGACACGCCGGGCTCACCCGGGCAGCGGGGGCTCCTCGCGGCGGGCGAGCTCCTCCACGTTCACGTCCCGCCGGGTCATGACCCGCACCTTCGTGACGAAGCGGGCCGGGCGGAACATGTCCCACACCCAGGCGTCGGCGAGCTCGACCTCGACCCACCCATCGTCCCGGGGGGTCACCTGGACGTGGTTCGCGAGGTAGAAGCGACGCTCCGTCTCGACGACGTAGGAGAACATGGGGAGCACGTCCCGGTACTCCTTGTAGAGCTCGAGCTCCCGCTCCTCCTCGAAGCGCTCGATGTCGTCCTCGGTCATCGTCCCCCCCGCCGGGCCGGGCCGCCGCCCCCATCGTACGAGGACCGGGGCCCCCCAACCCCCCGGAAGGACCGGCGGTGGATGGGGCTGGGGCCGAGCCTGGCCAGCGCCCGCAGGTGCTCGGCGGTCCCGTAGCCCCGGTTGTGGTCGAAGCCGTATGCGGGAAACCGCCGGTGGTAGCGGTCCATGGCCCGGTCCCGCACCACCTTGGCGACAACGGAGGCCGCCGCCACCGAGGCCGTCACGGCGTCCCCCTTCTTGATGGAAAGCGACGGGACCGAAAGGCCCGAGATCGGAAAGCCGTCGGAGAGGACGTAGTCCGGGGCCACCGGGAGGGAGCGGACGGCCCGCCGCAGGAGGGCCAGGTTGGTCCGGTGCAGGCCCCGCCGGTCGATGCCCGAGGGGGACGCCCGACAGACGGCCACCGCCACGGCCTCCCGCAGGATGCGCCCGTACCAGGCCTCCCGGGCCCGGGGCGTCAGGGCCTTGGAGTCGGCCAGGCCCTCGGGGTCGAACCCCCGCGGCAGGATCACCGCCGCCGCCACGAGGGGTCCGGCCAGAGCCCCGCGCCCCGCCTCGTCGACCCCGGCGACCAGCCGGAACCCCTGCTCCCACAGGCGGCGCTCGTAGCGCCCGAGGTCGCCGGCTACCGAATCCACCCCAGTCGGGACGGCGGCCACACGATCACGAAGGCCTTCCCCACCACTCGGTCGATGGGAACGTACCCCAGCCCGAAGCGGGAGTCGCTGGAGTTCAGCCGGTTGTCCCCCAGGACGAACAGCATGCCCGCCGGCACCGTCTCGGGCCCGAAGCTCCGGGTGTCCTCCAGGGGGCCGAGGTAGGGCTCAGCCAGGGGCACGCCGTCGACGTAGACGACGCCCCCCGCGATCTCCCAGGTCTCCCCGGGAAGCGCGATGACCCGCTTGATGAAGTCCTCGTGCTCGGGCCGGGTCACCCCGATCCCGTCGGAGAGCCAGCGCAGGAGCGCCTCCACGGGCCCCCGCTCCCCCTCCGCCCCCGGCCGAGGGTCCAGGAACACCACGACGTCGCCGCGGGCGGGCTCGCCGAAGCGATAGGCGAGCCGGTTCACCAGCACCCGGTCGCCGGGGTGCAGGGTGGGCTCCATGGACCCCGAGGGGATGGAGAAGGCCTGGACCAGGAAGGTCTTGATGAGCAGGGCGAGGGCCAGGGCCACGAGCACGAGGACCGGAAGCTCCCGGAGGAAGCCGCCAGCCCGGGGAGCGTGCCCGGGCCCGGGTCCGGGGGCGGCGGCGGTCCGGTCGGAGGCAGGCGCGTCCGGGGCCGTATCGGTGAAGCCTGGCCGGGGCCCGCCCACCTGCCCGCCTATTCCTGCTGCGGGATGCCGGCCGCCCCGGGCCCGCTCCCCTCGGGGCCGCCCTGCTCCTCGGCGGCCTCGTGGGTCGCCACCTCCGCCGGGGTCGCCCGGCGCTCCCGGATCCGTGCCTTCTTCCCCCGGCGCTCCCGCAGGTAGTACAGCTTGGCCCGGCGGACCCGGCCCCGGGCCACGACCTCCACCTTGGCGATGCCGGGCGAGTGCACCGGGAAGGTGCGCTCCACACCCACCCCGAAGGACACCTTGCGCACCGTGAAGGTCTCTCGCACCCCGCCGCCCTGGCGGCGGATGACCACGCCCTGGAAGACCTGGATGCGCTCCCGTCCGGCCTCGAGGACCCGCACGTGCACCCGGACCGTGTCGCCTGGCCGGAACTCCGGCAGGTCGGCGCGGAGGAAGGACCGCTCGACGAGGTCGACATCGTTCATGGCGAGGCACCCGATGATACAGCGGCATTGCGCGGAAGACCTTCGTCTGCGAGGATGCCCGCGGCGGCCGGCTCCCCGGCGTCGGCGCCGAACACGTAGACGCACAGGGAGGAAGACATGCGACACGTACGGGTCCGGCGAGCTGGCCTCCTGGTCCTCACGATCGCCCTCACCCTCACCGCGGCCGGTGTGCGGGCGGCGCCGGCGTTCACCGCTCGCCCCCTCACCGGCCGGCTCGTCCAGGGCGCGAAGGCCCTCACCGCGGGGCTCGCCCGGACCGATCCGGAGCTGCTGCGCCTGCACGGATCTCGTCTCGTTCCCGTGGTGGTCAAGTTCGACTACGATCCCGTCGCCTCCTACGTGGGGGGAGTGGCGAGGTTCCCCCCGACCAGCCCGTCGGCGACGGGCCGTCCCCTCCCCGCCAACCCCGCGGCCGCGGCCTACGAGCGGTACCTCGCCTCCCGGGAGGCCCGAATCCTCGACCGTATCCAGACAGCCGTCCCCCGGGCCGAGGTTCGCTACTCCTACCGACTCGCCTACGGTGGCGCCGCCATGAGCGTGCCCGCGGGGCGGATCCGTGACCTCCTCCGGGTCCCCGGGGTCGTCGCCGTCCAGGCCGACCGGCTCGAGCGCCCCCTGGGCGAGCCCGCCAACTTCGTCTTCACCGGGGCGGCCGCCGCCTGGGAGGAGCTGGGCGGCAAGCGCCGGGCCGGCCAGGGGGCCGTGGTGGGGGTCCTGGACACCGGGATCTGGCCCGAGAACCCCATGCTCAGGGACCGGGGGCTGCCGAGTCCGGGCGGGGGCCCTTACGCCTGCCAGTTCGGTGACGGCACCGACCCCACCCTCGGCCCCTCGTTCGCCTGCAATGACAAGCTCCTCGGCGCATACGCCTTCACCGACACCTACATGGCCTTCATCGGGGCCCTGGAGGGAGAGTTCTGCAACAACGAGACCGGGGTCTGCTCGGCCCGGGACGCCGACGGCCACGGCACCCACACCGCCACCACGGCCGCCGGGGACTGGGTCCTCCACGCGCCGATCTTCGGCATCGACCGAGGACCCGCCGCCGGTCAGGCCCCCGGGGCGAGCGTCATCGCCTACCGGGTCTGCCTCGAGCAGGGCTGCTTCTCCTCGGACTCCGTGGCCGCCGTGGAGCAGGCCATCGCCGACGGGGTCGACGTCATCAACTACTCCATCTCGGGAGGTGCCGAGCCGTTCTCCGACCCCGTCGAGCTGGCCTTTCTCGACGCCTACGCCGCGGGCATCGTCGTCGTGGCCTCCGCCGGCAACGAGGGACCCGGTCCCGGGACCGCCGAGCACGGTGGCCCCTGGGTTCTCACCGTCGGCGCCTCCACCTGGGACGGGATGTTCCTCACCGACCTCGTCCTCCGGGGCGGGGGCGAGTCCCTCGTCTTGGGGGGCGCCTCGGTCACGCCCGGTCTCCCCACACCCACCCGGGTGGTCGAGGCGGCGAGGCTCTCCGGGTACGAGGATCCCTTCTGCACCACCCCCCTCCCGGAGGGCTCCGTGGCCGGTCGGGTCGTCGTCTGTCAGCGGGGTGCCATCGCGCGCATCGAGAAGTCCTACAACGTGCTGCAGGGCGGGGCTGCCGGGATGATCCTGTACAACGCCGGCCACCAGGACCTGTTCACCGACAACCACTGGGTGCCGACGGTCATGCTCGACGGGAGGCGGACGGCCGAGCAGCTCCTCGACTTCCTCCACGAGCAGCCCATCGTCCGGGCGAGCTGGGAGGCCTCCCGGGTCCGCCCGGTCCGGGGGGACGAGATGGTGACCTTCTCCTCCCGGGGCCCCGTGGGGGACTTCCTGAAGCCCGACGTGACCGCCCCGGGGATCCAGGTCCTGGCGGGCAACACGCCGCAGGGGGCGACGCTGCTCTCAGGGCCGCCGGGGGAGGACTTCCAGGCCATCGCGGGGACCTCCATGTCCAGCCCCCACGTGGCCGGCATCGCTGCCCTGATCCGCTCGAGGCACCCGAGGCTCACGGCCGGCCAGGTCCGCTCGGCCATCATCACCTCCACCGTCCAGGACGTGGTCAAGGAGGACGGCCGGACCCCGGCCGACCCCTTCGACATGGGGGCCGGGTCGGTCCGGGCCGACCGGGCCCTCCACCCCACCCTCCTTTTGAACGAGACGGCCACGAACTTCGCCCTCGCCGCCGACGACGTCTTCGGCCGGGTGGGCCTGAACCTTCCCACCCTCGACGCCTCGGTGATGCCAGGGGTCCTCTCGGCGGAGCGCACCGTGAAGAACGTGAGTGGTGCCACCCAGATCATCGACGTCCGGACCGAGGCCCCCGCGGGGGCGAGGATCGTCGTCCGCCCGGCCCACTTCACCATCGGCAAGGGCGGCTCCCGGAGGCTCACGATCACCCTCCACGGGGAAACCCTCGGCCCCGGCCAGCACTTCGGCCGTATCACCCTCGCCCCCCGCTCCGGGGCCACCCCCGTGACGATCCCCGTGGCCTTCCTCCACACCCAGGGAGCCGTCACGCTCGAGCACACCTGCGCCGACCGCTCCCTCGAGGTGGGCGAGACGACCGACTGCCGCCTGGTCGTCACGAACCTGGCCTCCGCCGAGGCCGAGACCCAGCTGAGCCTGGAGTCCTCGGACCCCGGGGTCCGGGTGAGCACGTGGTCCGGGCCCGCCGTGGAAGCTCCGGGAGGCTTCCGCTTCGGCGCGCAGCTGGCCCCCGCCGTCGCCCCCACCGTGGAGGAGCTGGCCGCGGGCGGCTCGCCCGCAGGCTACCTCCCCCTGGCCTCCCTGGGGGTCCCGCCCCTTCCGGGGATCGGCGACGAGACCATCGTCACCTTCGACACGCCCCCCTTCCTCTTCGGGAGCGAGACCTACACCCAGGTCGCCATGACCTCCAACGGCTACGCCGTCGTGGGGGGCGGCGACGCCGCGGACCTCACCTTCATCCCCCAGGACATCCCCGACCCCGCCCGGCCGAACAACGTCCTCGCGGGCTTCTGGACCGACCTGAACCCCGAGTCCGGCGGAAACCTGTACGCCGCCGAGGTCACCGACGGGACGGACCTGTGGATCGTCCTCGAGTGGGCCGGGGTGCCCCCGTTCACCGACCCCGCCTCGGGGTCCGTCTCCTTCCAGATCTGGATCAAGGAGGGGGCGACGGAGTCGATCACGTACGCTTACGGGGCGGTCACGACCGCCGGTGACCCCATCGGCCTCACCGTGGGGGCGGAGAACCGGGACGGCACGAGTGCGGCCACCCTGCCGGGGCCGCCCCCGAGCGGCGCTGACTTCACGGTCATGACCTCACCGGCCATCCCCGGCGGGAGCGTCGAGGTCGCCTACCGGGTCCGGGCCAGGGACACGGGTCGGTCTGACCTCGTCGCTCGGATGCGCTCCGACCAGACGCCGGGGACCACGGTGGAGGTGGTGCGCCTGCGGGTGGGCTGAGCCACCGCAGCCGGGACGCGGCACCAGGATGGACCGGGCCCGCCGGGCCCGTTCCCGGTCGTGGTCCGTGCCGGTCCCTGCCGCCAGGAACCGGTCCAGCTCGGCCAGGAGTCGGGCCTCCGAGACCCCCCGGCGGGCCTCGTCCAGGGGCAGGGTCCCCTGGAGCTTCGTCCCCCCCTCACGGCCCCCCTCCGGGAAGTACCAGTCCTTGAACCACCGGCAGCCCGCCCGGAGGAGCTCCAGGCCGAGGGGGGTGGCCGCCGGGGGGACCCCCCGCCGGAGCGCGCGCCCGGTCTCGTCGGCCCCGTAGGCCACCATGAGGCTGCCTCCCGGCCCGAGGGCCCGGGCCACCTCGGGCAGGACCGAAGGGTCGTGGACGACCAGGTCGGCCCAGGGGCGGAGCCCGGCCTCCGGGCGTCCCCGGAACCACAGGCCGCTGGCGGCCGGCCGGCCGTCGTCGGCGGCGATCTCCACCCGCTCCTCGCCGACGGCCCTCCCCGGACGCCGGGAGACGATCCGCACTCCCTACTCGACCTCGGCCGGCTCCGCCACCGAGGGCGGCGCCGGGGCCGCGCCGCCCGCCGGCCGCCACCGCCCCGCCAGCTTCGCCGCCACCGAGGGCATCGTCGTGTACTCCATCTCGTCCAGCGAGAGGCGGTGGGGCTCGAAGGGGCCGTGGCGGCGCAGGTAGTCCATGACCTCGTTGCACTGCTCCCGGGCCCGGTCGAAGGAAGGGTCCGCGAACAGGTCGCGAGGCCCGTTCAGGTGGCCGTCCTTGACCTGGTAGCCGAGGCAGACGACCCGGGGCGGCCCGTCGAACCGGGTCGGATGGGCGTCCTCCAGCGACACCGGCATGAACGGCGCGTGGTGCGAGCCCCGCATGCAGCCCGCCACGGTGTAGGGGAAGGCGAAGGGCTCCACCACCTCTCCCACGGCCGGGAGGCCGCTCTGGGCCCGGACGATCATGACAGGGTCGTCCTTGCCCACGTAGCGGCCGGCGATGAGGGACAGCCGCTGGGTGCTGGTCACGGCGGCCGTCTCGCCCAGGGTCTTGGAGGTGACGCTCTTCACCACGTACCGGGCCGGCGCGCCGATGAACAGCAGCAGGTCGTACATCTCGGCCGGGCAGTCCAGGTCGATGGCCTTGTCCTCGAGGAGGTCGAGGACCTGGAAGCGGAAGCCCTCGTGCATCTTGGGGTCGATCACGAGCCCCGCGGTGTTGAAGGGGTCCGCGAACATCTTGTACAGGGGCAGGTTCCAGGCCCCGGGCTCGGTCTTGTCGGCCAGGAAGATCAGGACCGGCTCGGAGGGCCGCTCCTCGAACTCGATCTCGGCGTAGCCCGGGCCCATCCCCCGGAGGTTCCCCGAGAAGGCGTCGGAGAGGAGGTCCTGGCCGGCGCCGTAGAGCCCGAGCTCCCTGGCCACCTCGGTGGTCTTGAGGAAGACGTCCCAGGCGAACGCGTGGACGGCCTCGGCCTCCGGCCCGTGGGTGTGGACCATGATCAGGGCCAGGTCGTCGCCGCAGGAGGACACCTGGCCGTCGACGAGGAGGTCGCCCGTCACGCGCTCGACCTCGCGCCGGGCGACCTCGAGCATGCGCGGGTGGACGGCGCTGTGCCCTACGTAGCCGCCGGTGTCGGCCTTGATGACGGAGAGGGTGAGCATCGTCGCTGCCTCCTTCGGTCGGACGAGGAGATGGTAGTCCCCCGCGGCCCCCCGCGGCTCGCCCCCGAGGGCGAGGCGGTGGGGGAACCGGCACACCCCCGAAGGGGCCGGTCCCGGTGGGCGGGCCCAGCCAGCAGCCTACCCGCGGAGCAGGTCCGGTCGGTTCCGCCGGGTCTTCTCCACGGCGGCCGCCCGCCGCCACCGCTCGATCGCCCCGTGGTCGCCGGAGAGCAGCACCGGGGGCACCCGCATCCCCCGGAACTCGGCCGGCCGGGTGTAGTGGGGGTGGTCCAGGATGCCCTCCTCGAAGGACTCCCGGGCCAGGGAGGCCTCCCTCCCCACCACCCCGGGCACCAGCCGGCCGACCGCCTCGATCACGACCAGGGCGGGCAGCTCGCCGCCGGAGAGGACGTAGTCGCCGATGGAGAGCTCCTCGGCGGGCAGCCCCGTGGCGACCCGCTCGTCGACCCCCTCGTAGCGCCCGCAGATGAGGACCAGCCAGGGCTCGCGGGCCAGCTCCCGGACAAGGGCCTGGTCCAGCCGCCGCCCGGCCGGCGAGAGCAGGATGACCCGCTTGTCCCCCGGCCCCAGGGACTCCACGGCCGCGAAGATGGGCTCGGGCTTCATCACCATCCCCGGCCCCCCGCCGTAGGGCTCGTCGTCCACCTTCCGGTGGCGGTCGGTGGCGAAGTCCCGGAGGTCGTGGAAGCGCACGTCCAGCAGGCCCGAGGCCACCGCCTTGCCGAGCAGGCCCGCGCCCAGGGGGCCCTGGAAGATCTCGGGGAAGATCGTGAGGACGTCGATGCGCACGCCTGGCAGGCTAACAAGGCCGCCGGAGGCCGGCTTGACCCCGGGCGCCCGGCGCGCCGATGCTCGGGGCGCTCCCTGCAGCGAAGGAGGCGAGATGACCGTGGAGGTGCACGTGACCGGAACCGTCGAGGTGGGCAGGTTCGCCGAGCTCCTGGAGGCCGCCCGCCAGTGGCAGGCCTCCCGCGGGGCCAGGGGGTGGGCGGCCCTCCCGGTCCCGGGAGCCGGGGGCTGAGCATGGCCGCGCCCATCGCCCTCGAGCCCATCGGCTACGTCCGCACCCGGGCCTCCCGGGACGAGGTGAAGACCCGCTTCGAGGAGCTGGAGTCCGAGGTCGAGGTCGGGGAGGCCTTCGAGGACGGCCTGGCCGGCATCGACGGCTTCTCCCACCTGTTCGTCCTGACCTTCCTCCACGAGCTGGGCGAGGAGGCCCGGGCCACCTTGCGGGTGAAGCCCCGGGGGCTCTTGCGGCTCGGCCTCACCCCCGAGGAGCTGCCCACCGTCGGGGTCTTCGCCTGCGACTCCCCGGTCCGGCCCAACCCCATCGGCCTGTCCATCGTCCGGCTCCTCGGACGGGAGGGCCGGCGGCTCCGGGTGCGCGGGCTGGACGCCTTCGACGGCACGCCGGTCCTGGACCTCAAGCCCTACGGCCCGGACCGGGTGATGGAGGGCGTGCGGGTGCCCGGCTGGCACGAGGACCT
>CAYVCH010000070.1:0-10850 GCA_964449755.1 uncultured Actinomycetes bacterium | reverse complement strand
TACACTCCCTCGCCGTGGCCAACATCAGGTCCCAGATCAAGCGGAACAGGCAGAACGAGCGCCGGCGCCTGCGCAACAAGGCCGTGCGCTCGGCCCTGAAGACCCACGCGAAGAAGGTCCGGCTGGCTGCCGCCGGGGGCGACCTGGAGGAGGCGCGGGCGCGCCTCGGCCATGCCGCCCGGGCCCTGGACGAGGCGGCCTCCAAGGGCGTCATCCACAAACGGGCCGCGGCCCGGCGCAAGTCGCGGCTGGCTCGCCTGGTGAACCGCGCAGCCACGGCCCCCGAGGAAGCCGCGCAGGCCTGAGTTCGGCGTCAGCGCCGGCCGTGGTCCTGCCGGACCGCCTCCCCGCCGGCGATGGCGGCCACCAGGACCGGCAGGACCACCTCCTCCGAAGCCCCGGACTTGAGGGCCCGGTCGGCCTCGACCACCCGGAGGCGAACCAGGTGGTCGAGGCCGAACCGGCGGGCCTGATCGCGGAACCGCCGGGCCTGCCACTCGAACCTGAGCCCCGCCGCCCGGGCGAGCTCGGCGGGCGGTGTCCCCTCGGGCAGGACCTTCACCCGGAGGAGGTCCCGCAGGCGGGCGGCGATGCCCCCCAGCACGAGCAGCGGGTCCTCCCTCGCCTCCAGGAGGCCCCGGAGGGATCGCATGGCCCCGGCCAGGTCCCGCCCGAAGGCCCGGTCGCAGAGGTCCCACACGTGCTGGTCCCCCAGGCCCCGGAACTGGCGGGCCACGAGGTCCCGGGTCACCCGCTCCCCGGGGAAGGCGGCGGCGAGCTGCTCGAGCCCCTGAGCGAGGACGGCGGGGTCCTCGCCCAGCACCTCCACCATGGCCACCGCGCCGTCGGGGCTCACCTGGACCGCCCGGCGACGGCCCCGGGCGGCCAGCCACTCGGGCAGGTCCCGCCGGGGCACCCGCACCTCCCGGACCTCGCCCGCAGGCTCCACCAGCTTCACCAGGGCCGCCGGGGCCCGGCCCCGCTCGGGCACGGTGGCGGTGAGCACGAGCAGGGCGTCGGGGACGGGTGCCCGGAGGTACCGGGCGATCTCCCGGTGGGCGGCCTCGGGGAGGTGGAGGGAGTCGGTCACCAGGAGGGCCCGAGGCTCCCCGAGGAGGGACGGGGTGGCCAGGTCCGCCGTCTCACCTCCTCGCCAGGCGGTGGCCTCGACCTCCCTGGGCTCCACGCCCCCCAAGGCCTCCAGGGCGGCCTCACGGAGGAGGAAGGCGTTCTCCCCCCACAGCAGCACCACCGGGCGCGCGGGCCTGGGGGGATCGCTGTCCGGGCGGGTCACGTCGGCGCCGATGCTACCAACAGCCCCCGGGGGGCGAAGGTGAGGATCACGTCGCCCAGGCGGTCGGTCCGCAGGACCCGGGAGCCGAGGGACTCGAGGGTCGACAGCACCTCGGGCACCGGGTGGCCGTAGTCGTTGGGCCCCACGGACACGACGGCGAGGTCTGCGCCCACGGCGGCGAAGAAGGCCGGGAGGGAGGTGGCCCCGCCATGGTGGGGCACCTTGAGGACGGGGGCCGCCAGGAGCGCCTCCGCATCCAGGAGGACCTCCTGGGCCGGCTCTTCGGCGTCGCCGGCGAAGAGGACGGCGTCGTCCCCGTGGACCACGCGGATGACGAGGGAGTCGTTGTTCGGATCCGACTCTGTCCCGTGGAAGCACGCCGCGGGCGACAGGACCTCCAGGCTCAGGTCCCCCACCTGGAAGACGTCGCCCGCCCGCGGGTGGAGCACGGTCGCGGCCTCCCTCCGCAACGCCTCCAGCAGCGCCAGGTAGGTCGGTCCCTCGTCGGGGCAGCCCGGCTCCAGCACCACACCCACCGGGAGCCTGGCCAGCACCGTCGGCAGCCCGCCCACGTGGTCCGCGTGGGCGTGGGTGGCGACGAGGGCGTCCAGCCGCTTCACGCCGAGGGCCGCCAGCTCGGTGGCCACCTGGTCCGGGTCGGGGCCGCCGTCGATGAGCACCGTCGCCCCGCCGGGGGACGTCACCAGGGCCGCATCGCCCTGGCCCACGTCGAAGAACCGGACCTGGAGCCCCGTCGGGGGACCCGCCGCCACGGCCCTGGCCAAGACCAGCCCGGGCACGAGCGTCACCAGGACGAGGGGCGCCACACGGGGCAGCCGGACCCGGGCCCGCAGCCGCCAGGCCAGGACAGCGAGGACCGCCAGGGCGGAGGCGAGGGCGCCGACGCCCCCGCCCGAGGTCACCCAGGGGAGGGGCGCGCGGGCCAGGGCATCGGCCACGAGCTCCAGGTACCGCAGGGGGAGAAGTGCGAGGGCCACCAGCGGCCTCGCCGCCGGGGGAGACAGCAGGCCGAGCCCGGCGGCCGCCAGGCCCAGGAGCAGCGCCGGCGCCACCGCCGGGAAGGCCAGGACATTGGCAACCACGGAGACCGTCGGAAGCTCGCGGAAGTGGTACAGGAGGACCGGCGCCACCCCCGCCTGGGCCGCCAGGGTGGCCGCCGTCGCCAGCCGCAGGGGCCCCGGGAGCCACCCCAGCCGCTGCCCCAGGGGGCCGGCCAGCACCGCGAGGCCCGCCGTGGCCGCCACCGAGAGCTGGAAGCCGACCTGCCAGGCCAGGGTCGGGTCCCACAGGACCAGCACCAGCACGGCGGCCGACAGCAGGCGTCCGGTGGACCGCGGGCGTCCGGCGAAGACCCCCACCAGCCCCAGGACGGCCATCAGCCCGGCGCGCAGCACCGAGGGCTCCATGCCCGTCAGCACCACGAAGAAGCCGACGGTGCAAAGGCCCAGAGCGAGCCTGGGCCCCCGCGGCAGGCGCAGGGCGAGGGCCACGGCCAGCACCGGGGCGAGGACCATGGCCACGTTGCCGCCCGAGGCGACCAGGAGGTGCCCGAGCCCGGTGGCGCGGAAGTCACCCTGGACCTCAGGGTCCAGCCGGGAGTCGTCGCCGACGGCCAGGCCGAGCAGGAGCCCCGCCTCCCGCGGGGGCAGCAGGGCGGTCACGGCGCGCGTGAGCACCGCGCGCACCGACCGAGCCGCCCCCACGACGAGGTCGGGGGACGGGCCGACCCGTTCCACCGCCCGGACCCGCAGGACCGCGGCCACGCCCCGGTGCCGCAGGGACGCCGCGAGGTCCTCCCCGGACGCCGGCCGGACGCTCCCTGACAGGTGGAGCAGGTCCCCCCGCAGGGCGCGTGGGGGCCCTCCGGAGCCCAGGAGCCAGAGCCGTTCCCCCAGGACCAGCGCGCCCGCCTCGCTCCGCGCGGCCAGGGCGTCGGCCACCGCGAACCAGCCCCAGGCCGTGGGGCGCGGGTCGGTCCGGAGCGTGGCCCACACCTCCTGCCAGCCCCGCCCAGCCGCCAGGGGCGAGGAGGCGAGCCGCGCCTCCAGGAGCCCGGCCCGGCTCACACCCAGGCAGGCGGCGGCCGCAAGGACCAGCAGGGTCACCGCCCAGGGCGGTCCGCGCCCCGGCTGCGTGCGCCGGGGCTCCACGGCCTGCACGGACGGCGCCGGGGCCGTCACCAGACCCGCTCGCTCCAGGGGGCCCGGGCCGGTGCGGGCCCGGGGGGCCACGGCGATGGCGGTCGCGAGCAGGGCCGCGCCCGCCGCCGTCCACGGCCACCAGGGAGCGGCCAACCGACGGCCCACCTCCCAGGCAAGGACCCCTGCCCAGGCCGCCGCCGCGGCCAGGGGGAGCAGCCAGCCGCTCATACCGTCACGAGGTCCCGCACCTCCTCCAGGGTGGCCGGCCCGATGCCGCTCACCTCCTCCAGCTCGTCCACGGAGGTGAAGGGGCCGTTCTCGGTGCGGTAGTCCACGATGGCCTGGGCCAGCACCGGGCCGATGCCCGGGAGCGCCTCCAGCTCCGCCGCGGAGGCCGTGTTGATGTTGATCGCCCCGCCCGCCTGCGAGGGCCCGGCGGGGGTCGTCCCCCCGGCCGACCGCCGAGGGACGAGGATCTGGACGCCGTCGGCCAGGGGCGCCGCCAGGTTGAGCGCCTGCAGGTCGGCGCCCCGGCGGGGCCCGCCGGCGGCCCGGAGGGCGTCGATCACGCGGTCGCCCTCGGGCAGCTCGTAGACGCCCGGATCCCGGACCCACCCCGCCACGTGCACGACCACCGTCGCCGGCGACGGGGAGGCCAGCGAAGAGGCCCGGGGGCCCTGGGAGGGAGCCCGGATCTCGACCGGACGCGGGAGCGAGCGCACGTACCAGACCCCCGCCCCGGCCAGGGTCACCGCCGCGACGACCGCGAGGCCGACCAGCTCGCCCCGGGACAGCGAGGCCAGCCGGTCCCGGAAGGAGTCGGTGCGCATGCCATCCTCCGCCGAGATCGATCCGAGGGGGAGGATCTGCGGCGCCACGCTACCGGACGCGCCGCCCTCCTTCCGTGACCTCCGTCACACGGCGCGCTGGAGCGCGCCCCGGTGCCGGCCGTGGAGCGCCTCGGGGCACGTCCCGAGCCGGCAGCAGGCGAAGCCGGGGCCCGACTCCGGCCGGGGGACCGGGACCGCCGTCAGCCCGACGTGACGACGTTGACCAGCCGCGGTGGACGGACCACGACCCGGACCACCTGGCGGCTCCCCACCGCCCGCCGCGCGTTCTCGGAGGCCAGGGCCCTCTCCCGCGCCTCCTCCTCGCCGATGCCGGGGTCCACCTCGACCCTGTCCCGGACCTTTCCGTCGACCTGGACCACCAGGGTGACCCGATCCGCCCCGGCGAGCTCGGGGTCGAAGGCCGGCCAGCGGGAGCGGTGCACGCTCTCCCGGTTGCCCAGGACCTCCCGCCACAGCTCCTCGGTGATGAAGGGAGCCATCGGCGCGAGCATCTGGACCAGCATGGAGGCGGCCTCCCGGGCGCCGCCTCCGGCGTCCACGGCGCGGCGGATCTCGGTGGTGAGCTCCATCATCCGGGCGATGGCCGTGTTGAAGCGGTACCGCTCGTAGTCCCCGGTCACGGTGCGCAGGGTCCGGTGGGCCGCCCGGGTCAGGGCCTCGGGCTGGGGCCCGGTGGTGGCGGCGGCGTCCACGACCGTGCGCCAGAGCCGCCCCAGCCACGTGCGGACCCCCGGCGGCCGCTCGGGGTCGGGGGCGATGAGCTTCCAGTCGATGTCGTCCTCGAAGGGACCGGCGAACAGCATGGTGAGGCGCAGGGCGTCGGCACCCCACCGCTCGACGACGGGCATCGGCTCCACGATGTTGCCCTTGCTCTTGCTCATCGCCGCGCCCCCGTAGATCACCTGGCCCTGGTTCATGAGGCGCGGGAAGGGCTCGGTGAAGGGCACGAGGCCCATGTCGTGGAGGACCTTGCAGACGAACCGGGAGTAGAGGAGGTGGAGGATGGCGTGCTCCACGCCCCCGGTGTACTGGTCCACCGGCATCCACCGGGCCACGGCCTCGGGGTCGAAGGCCCGGTCCCCCTCCCGCGGCGAGCAGTACCGGTAGAAGTACCAGGAGGAGTCCACGAAGGTGTCCATGGTGTCGGTCTCGCGGCGGGCGGTCCTGCCGCACCGCGGACAGGTCGCCGTCGGGAACTCGGGGTGGCGGGCGAGGGGGGACTCGCCACCGGGCCGAAAGTCCACGTCGTCGGGGAGCAGCACCGGCAGGTCCTCCTCGGGCACGGGCACCTCCCCGTCGACCTCGCAGTGGATGATGGGGATGGGCGCCCCCCAGTAGCGCTGGCGGGAGATCAGCCAGTCCCGGAGCCGGTAGGTGACGGCGGCTCGACCCTTGCCCTCGGCCTCCAGCCAGCGGGTCACCGCCCCGATGCCCTCGGGCGACGGGGTCCCGTCGAAGGGGCCGGAGTCCATCATGACCCCCGCGCCCGGCCAGGCCTCGGTCATGGCGTCGGGGTCCAGCTCCCGGTCCCCCGGACGGATGACCACCCGCACCGGCAGCCCGTGCTCGCGGGCGAACTCGAAGTCCCGCTGGTCGTGGGCGGGGACCCCCATCACGGCCCCGGTCCCGTACTCCATGACCACGTAGGGGGCCACAAAGCAGGGCACCTTCTCCCCGTTCACCGGGTTCACGGCGTGGACGCCCAGGCGGACCCCCTCCCGGCTCTCGGCCTGCTCCCGGCTGGTGAGGGGCGTGGCCCGGAGGCGCTCGGCCAGCCGCCCGGCCTCCTGTGCCGTCCCTCCGGCCTCGGCGAGCCTCGGCACCAGGGGGTGCCCGACGGCGAAGACGAAGAACGTGACGCCCCACAGCGTGTCCGGTCGGGTCGTGAAGACCGTGACCCGGTCGCCGGTCTCGGCGATCTCGAAGTCGACCTCGGCTCCCTCGGACCGGCCGATCCAGTTCCGCTGCATCGTGAGGACCCGTTCGGGCCAGTCGGCGAGCTGGTCCATGTCGTCCAGCAGGCGCTGGGCGTAGTCGGTGATCTTGAAGAACCACTGGACCAGGTCCTTGCGGACCACGGCCGTCCCGCACCGCTCGCAGGTGCCGTTCACCACCTGCTCGTTCGCCAGGACCGTCTGGTCCTTGGGGCACCAGTTGGTCGGCGCCAGCCTCCGGTAGGCGAGGCCCCGCTCGAAGAGCTTGAGGAACAGCCACTGGGTCCACCGGTAGTACTCGGGATCGCAGGTGTTGAACTGCCGGTCCCAGTCGAAGGACATCCCCATGCGCCTGAAGGAGCGCCGTTGCTGCTCGATGTTGGCGTAGGTCCACTCCTTGGGGTGGATGCCCCGCTTGATGGCGGCGTTCTCCGCCGGCAGGCCGAAGGCGTCCCAGCCGATGGGGTGCAGGACGTTGTACCCCTGCATCCACCGGAACCGGGCGATGGCGTCCCCGCCCGAGAAGGCCTCGGCGTGGCCCATGTGCAGGTCGCCCGAGGGGTAGGGGAACATGTCGAGGGCGTAGAAGCGCGGGCGGCGGTCATCCGGGTCCTCGGAGGCGCGGTACAGGCCCTCCTGCTCCCAGCGGGCCACCCACTTGGGCTCGACCTGGCTCGGTTCGTACCGGCGCATCGTGGGCACATGCTACCGGAGCGCCGGCGGGCGACCAGGGAGCGTCCCCGGGTCGGGGACGACCGGGGCACCCCAGACCCGCCGGGTCCGCTGCCACCCCCGCGCGGCGGCCGCGGCGTCGGCCTCCGCCCGACTGGCGCCGCCGCCCCCGATGGGCGTACCCTGACCCCGCTCGGAGAAACCACCGTCCGCGCGCCAGGGCAGTGAGCGAAGGGGGGATGGACATGTCCGAGACGGAACCCCGGCAACCGGAGCAGGCCCAGGCCCCGGTCCCACCCAGCGTCGAACGCATCCGCCAGCCCCTGTTCTCCACCGTCCGGCGGGGCTACGACCCCGACCAGGTCCTCCGGTTCCTGGGGCAGGTGGCCGACCACGTCGAGGCCCTCGAGGCCAGGGCCAGGGACCTGGAGGCGGAGGTCCAGCGGGCGCGGCGGGAGCGGGACGAGGCCCGCGCGGGCCAGGCCGCGGCGGGACCCGAGGCCTTCGCCGGGGCCGCCGCGCGCGTCGCGGAGCTCATCCGCGCCTTCGAACAGGACGTGGAGCGGCTCCGCCGGCAGGCCGAGGACGACGCAGAGGGGATCCTGGCCCAGGCCCGGGCCGAGGCCGAGGAGATCCGGCGCGAGTCCCACCGGCAGGCCAAGGAGCTGCGGCGGCTCGCCGAGCAGACCCTGGCCGATGCCCGCGCGGAGGCGCACCGGTCCATCTCGGGCCTGGCCTCCCGCCGCGAGGCGTACGCGGGGCAGCTGCGGGAGATGCGGGACCGGCTGCTCACGGCGGCCGCGGAGCTGGACGAGGCCCTGCACGCCGAGGGTGGGGACCGCCTGGTGGTCCTCGAGGAGACGACCGAGGCGCAACCGCCGGAGGAGGCTGGCGGCGGGCACCGTGCCTCGGTCCCGCCGGAGGAGGCTGGCGGCAGGCACCGTGCCTCGGTCCCGCCGGAGGAGCTGAAGGCCTGGCTCAGCGCGCTCGAGGCCGAGGCGGAGTCCGGCGGCTGAGCCCCCCGGCCGGAGCGGGCGCCCGCGGGTTGCAACGGACCCCCGGTGGACCCGAGGGGAGTCGAACCCCTGGCCTCTTGGCTGCCAGCCAAGCGCTCTTCCAGCTGAGCTACGGGCCCGTACGACGCGAGTGTAGCGAACGCTGGCCCCGCCGCCCGGCGACGGGACTCACACCGATCGGGCCGCCCCCGCCTCCTCCCACCCCACCCTCGGCGCGTCCCGCCACAGGCGCTCCAGGTCGTAGTACTCCCGTTCCTCCTGGCCGAAGACGTGGACCACCACGTCCACGTAGTCCAGCAGCACCCAGCGGCCCTCCTGCTCCCCCTCCCGCCGGACCGGCCGGGCCCCGCACCTCCGGAGCTGCCGCTCCACCTCCTCCACGATGGTGCGGACCTGGCGCTCGGTCTGTCCGGAGGCGATGACGAAGTAGTCGGTGATCACGATGAGGTCGCGGACGTCGAGGATGACGACGTCTGTCGCCTGTTTGGCTGCCGCCGCCCGGGCAGCGAGCCTCGCCACCCCCCGGCTGTCCGGCGTCCGGCCGCGCTCCGCCGTCACCCTCACCGGGGCCGGCCCCCGCGGCGTCCCGACGGTCCTGCCCCCGGCCCCCGCCTCACCGGTACAGGCCCCGCTTCTCGATGTAGCTGCGCACGCCGTCGGGGACGAGGTAGCGGATGGGACGGCCTTCCCGGACGCGGGCCCGGACGTCCGTGGAGGAGATGGCCAGGGCCGGGATGCTCATCACGCTCACCCTCGGGTGGCGGGTGGTGGCGTCCGCCTCGAAGTGGGCGAGGTCGTAGCCGGGCCTGGTGGCGGCGATGAAGTGGGCGAGGGACAGCACCTCCTCGGGATCCTTCCAGTGGAAGATCTCCAGGATGGCGTCGGCCCCCGTGATGAAGTACAGCTCCGCGTCGGGGTGGTCCCCCGCGAGGGTCCGCAGGGTGTCCACCGTGTAGGTCGGGCCCCCCCGGTCCACCTCGATTCGGGAGACGGAGAACCGCGGGTTGCTGGCCGTGGCGATCACCGTCATCAGGTAGCGGTCCTCGGCCGGGGAGACGTCGCGGTCCTCCTTCATCCACGGCTGGCCGGTCGGGACGAAGATCACCTCGTCCAGGGCGAACTGGACCAGCGCCTCCTCGGCGGTGACGAGGTGGCCGTAGTGAATGGGGTCGAAGGTCCCGCCCATGATCCCGAGCCGCCGTCCCACGGCGCCCATCCTACGGCCAGCGGAGGCCCGTCCCGAAGATCCTCACCGGGACCCGTCCCCCGGCGCGAGCCGTTCGGCCCAGGGCCGGAGGTCCTCGAGGTGCTCCCGGTAGTGGAGGGGGCCGGACTCCTCGAACCACTCCGCGGCCTCCGGGGTCACCTCCGAGAGGGCGGCGAACTCCTGGAGCATCCGGTTGCGAGCGGCCGCCGCGGTGGCCCGCACCGTGCCCAGGTCGTGGCGCCGCCCCTCCTCCAGGAACCGCTCGTTCAGGGCGTCGGTGTCCCCCTCCCACCCGGCGTAGGTACCCAGGCGGATCCGCTCGAGCACGTGGGCGCACTCCGCGTGCCAGCACGCCAGGTGCCACAGGAGGTCCTTCACCGACCACCCCTCCCGGGTCATGCCGGGCTCCTCGATCTGCTCCGGGGAGAGGGAACGGACCACCGTCCACAGCTGCCTCCAGCCCTCGTCCTCCCTGCGGCACAGCGCCTCACGGTCCGGCATGCTCCACCTCCCCGGGGATGAACTCGAAGACCCGGCCGGCGATGACGACCTCGTCGCCCCGGCGGGCCCCCCTGGCGGCCAGCTCCCGCTCCACGCCCTCCCGGGCCAGCCGGCGCTGGAGGGAAGCCACGGAGCGGGGGTCCTCGAAGTCCGTCTCCTCCACCCAGCGCTCCACCCGGGCACCGCTCACCCGGAACCGGTCGCCCTCCCGGCGGACGGCGAACCGGGGGCGGGCCGGGCGAAGCACGACGTAGGCCTCTCGCTCCCCGGCCGCGGCCGCCTCCCGGGCCATGGACTCCAGCCGGCGGGCCAGCTCGTCCAGGCCCTCCCCGGTGAGCCCCGAGACCACCAGGGCCCCCGGCCCCAGGGCCCGGGCGCGACCGGCGGCGTCCTCGACCAGGTCGGCCTTGGTCCCCACCGTGAGGGCCGGCCGGCCGGCCAGGGCCGGATCGTAGGCCCGGAGCTCCTCCCGGACGGTGGCCAGGTCGTCCGCCGGCCGCTCCGAGGACAGGTCCACCACGTACACCAGGGCCCGGCAGCGCGTCACGTGCCGCAGGAACCGGATCCCCAGGCCCCGGCCCTGGTGGGCCCCCCGCACCAACCCCGGCACGTCGGCCACCACGAAGCGGTGCTCCCCACCGGCCACCCCGAGGTTCGGGGTGAGGGTCGTGAAGGGGTACGCCGCGATCTTCGGCCGCGCCGCCGTCAGGCGGGCAAGGAGCGTGGACTTGCCGGCGTTGGGGAGCCCCACGAGCCCCACGTCGGCCACCAGCCGCAGCTCCAGTGCCAGCTCGTGCTCCTCGCCCGGCTCTCCTGCCTCGGCGGTCCGGGGGACCCGCCGGCGGGCAGAGGCGAGCGCCGCGTTCCCCCGGCCGCCCCGGCCACCCCTGGCCACCACCACCCGGGACCCCTCACCGACCAGGTCGGCCACCAGGCCCTCCTCGTCCCGGACGACGGTGCCGTCGGGCACGCGCACCAGGAGGTCCCGGCCGGCCCGGCCGTCGCGGCGGCCCGGACCGCCCGGCCGCCCGTCCCCGGCCACCAACGCGCGGTGGTCGAGGAACCACGACAGGTCCTGGACCCGGGAGGAGACCTCGAGCAGCACCGAGCCCCCCGGGCCGCCGTTGCCGCCGTCGGGGCCGCCGCGCGGCGTGAACGGCTCGCGGCGGATGGAGGCGGCGCCATCGCCACCCCGGCCGCCCCGGGCCCGCAC
>CAYVCH010000069.1:0-10864 GCA_964449755.1 uncultured Actinomycetes bacterium | reverse complement strand
GGATCCTCACCCTGTGCTGCTACGCCCTGCGCGACGAGGGGGGTTGCCGTGCCTTTTCCCTCGCCGGGTGATGGCGGGTTGGTCGAGGCGCGCACGGCTGTTGTCATGGCCCCCTCGGGCGGCCGCCGTCCGTGATCGAGCCGCCTCGCCGCACGTCCACCCGCATGTCCACCATGGAGCACGTGCTCCGGATAGATGACTGGTTCCTCCCGACCCTCAACGTGGTGAAGGCACCAACCAACCCGCACCGAAAGGGGACGGAGATGACTTGACGCCGCGAGCTCCTTCATAGATGACGTGAGGCACCGAGCCCGGCCGATCCATCCGGCGGCGGTCCCCGGGAAGGCCCTCCCCCGTCCCGGGCTCCGAGCGGCTGAGGCAGCACGGCCGGGGGAGAACGCGCTCACCTAACCGGATGAGGCGTGCCCGCCCTCCCCTCCCCCCACGGGTCGGGGAAAGCTCACCCCCCACTTCCACCGTGGGAGGCTGTCGACGAGCCTCCGCCGGCGCCAGCATGGACGCACCGCAGACGCGAGGAGCCACCGATGAAGCTCTACCTGGACACCGCGGTCATCGCGGAGATCGAGGAAGCCGCCCGGTGGGGGGTGCTGGGCGGCTGCACCACGAACCCCACCCTCCTGGCCAAGGCCGGGCACCGGGACGCCGAGGCCGCGGTCAGGACGATCTGCTCGATCGTGCCGGGGCCGGTGTCGATGGAGGTCATCGCCACCGAGGCCCCCGGGATGGTCGAGGAGGGGCGGCGCTACGCCGCCTGGGCCCCGAACATCGTGGTGAAGTGCCCGTGCACCCCGGAGGGCCTGGCCGCCACCGCGGCCCTGGCGGCCGAACGGATCCCGGTCAACATGACCCTGGTGTTCTCGCCGGCCCAGGCCCTGCTGGCCGCCGAGGCCGGGGCCGCGTACGTGAGCCCCTTCGTGGGTCGCCTGGACGACGTGGGAAGCGACGGCATGCAGCTCGTGCGGGACGTGGCGGCGATCTACCGGGTCCAGGGCACCGCTACCCAGGTCCTGGCGGCGAGCCTCCGGCACCCCATGCACGTGGTGGAGGCCGCCCGGGCCGGCGCCCACATCGCCACGATGCCCTTCGCCGTCCTGCGGCAGCTCGTCCGCCACCCCCTCACCGACATCGGCCTGGAGCGCTTCCTGGCCGACTGGCGGGCCCTCCAGGAGAGCCTGACCGCCCCGGTCGGAGCGTCGTCGTGATGGAGCCGGCTGTGGTGGCCTCCGTCCTGGGGGCCGACTACTCCCGGCTGGGCCGGGAGGTCACAGCCCTGGCCGAGGCGGGGGTGGACCGGATCCAGTGGGACGTGATGGACGGGCACTTCGTGCCCAACCTCACGTTCGGCCCGGACGTCATCGCATCCTGCCGGGACCGCGCCCCCATCCCCTTCGAGGCCCACCTCATGATCCGGCAGGCCGATCGCTGGCTGGAGGCCTACGTCGGCGCGGGGTGCGAGGCGGTGATCGTCCACGCGGAGGCCTGCACCCACCTCCACCGTACGCTCGCGGCCATCCGCTCCCTGGGGGCCCTGGCCGGCGTCGCCCTGAACCCCGCCACCCCCCTCTCGGCCGTCCGCCACGTCCTGGACCAGGTCGACCTGCTGCTGGTCATGACCGTGGAGCCGGGGTTCGGAGGCCAGTCCTACATCCCGGCCATGGAGGAGAAGATCGCCGAGGCCCGGGCCATGGTGGACCTCTCAGGCCGGCCCATCCCCATCGAGGTGGACGGCGGCATCAAGCCGTCCACGATCGGCGGGGCGCGGAGGGCGGGGGCCGACTGGTTCGTGGCCGGCTCCGCGATCCTGACCCACCCCGAGGGCAAGGCCCGGGCGGTGTCCGAGCTCCGGCAGGCCCTGGCCGGGGTGGAGGCGGGGGTGGGCCCGTGACGGTCGTGGGCATCAACGGCTTCGGCCGCATCGGGCGCCAGGTGGCCCGGATCCTGGCCCGGGAAGGGGACGGCCTGCAGCTGGCGGCGGTCAACACGGGCCGGGCCGACCCCCGGGCCCTGGCCCATCTCCTCAAGTACGACAGCGTCCACGGACGGTTCCCCGGGGAGGTGACGGCCCGGGACGACCACCTGCTCATCGAGGGGCGGCCGGTGGCGGTGAGCTCCATCCTCGAGCCGGCCCGCATCCCCTGGGGGACCTGGGGGGTGGAGGTCGTGGTGGAGGCCACGGGCCGGTTCCGCACCGGCCGGGAGGCCCGGTGGCACCTGGAGGGGGGCGCCGAGCGGGTGCTGGTGACCGCCCCCATGGAGGGGGAGGACCTCACGCTGGTGGTCGGGGCGAACGAGGACCTGTTCGACCCGGACCGGCACCGCATCGTGTCGGGCGCCTCCTGCACCACCGCCTGCCTGGCCCCCCTGGCCCGGGTCCTCCACGAGGCCCTGGGGATCGTGGGAGGGATGGTGACCACCGTCCACTCCTACACCCGGGATCAGGAGCTGAACGACGGTGCCCACGACGACCTCCGGCGGGGACGCTCCGCGGCGCTCAACATCATCCCGACGAGGACGGGCGCGGCCCGAGCCCTGGGCAAGGTCCTGCCGGACCTTTCGGGAAGGCTCGACGCCTTCGCCGTGCGCGTGCCCACCCCCAACGTCTCGCTGCTCGACCTCACGGCGGTGGTGCGGCGCCCGGCCCCGGCCGAGGAGGTGAACACCATCCTCCGGGAGGCCGCGGCCTCGGCCCGCCTGGCCCCCGTGCTCGGGGTCACCGACGAGCCCCTGGTCTCCTCGGACCTGGTGGGCGATGCCCGGTCCGCCGTGGTGGACCTGGCCTGCACCCGCAGCGCCCCCGGGAACCAGATCAAGGTCGTCGCCTGGTACGACAACGAGTTCGCCTACGCGAGCCGGGTTGTGGACCTGGTGCGGCGCCTGGGCCGTCCGGCTCAGAGCTCGCCGGCCGCCCTGGCCGCCCCCACCAGCTGGTAGACCACGAGGAGCTGGGCCAGGGCCAGGGACTCGCTCCGTCGTTCCCGGCCCGTGGGGCCCGTGTACCGCCCGATGCGCTCGCGGCGGAGCGAGTCGTCGGGGCGCATCCGGTGCCAGATCTCCTCCTCCACGTCCCTTCCCACCCGGGGCGGGCAGTCCCCGTCGATCTCCAGGATCTCGGCGGGTTTGCCGTGATCGCGGTCCAGGAACAGCCGGATGGGCTCGTAGCCGTCCCGCCGGAGGGACGCCACGAGCTCCTCCAGGGGGGGATGGGGCAGGGTCGGGCGCAGGACCACCCTGGCCCCCAGGTGGGCCCCGTCGGCGGCGTGCTGGCGGTGGAACCGGATGACGATGTCCGCGTGGGCCCGCTGGGGGCGGATGAACCGGGCCGAGTCGGGCTCCCGCCGCTCCAGCTCCGCCAGGACCTCGGCCGGCGTGTAGCCGCGCCGGGCGCAATCGCGCTGGACCTTCCACTCCCGGCGGAGGTCCTCCTCGGGATCCAGGTAGACCTTGACGTCCAGGCAGTCCCGGAGGGCCCGCGTGTACAGGGGCAGGAGGCCCTCGACCACCACGAACTCCTTGGGCTCCACGTACTCGGGCGGCCGGAAGGTCCCGTCCGAGTGGTCGTAGACGGGCTTGAGGATGGGCTGGCCCAGGGCCAGGCACTCCAGGTGCTGTTCCATGATGTCCATGTAGTTGCACCCGGGGTCCAGGGGGGTGATCCCCAGCTCGGCCCGGGCCTTGCGGTCGTAGCGGTGGTAGTCGTCGACGCAGACCCGCGTGACCCGCTCCGGACCCAGGACCCCCTCGATGCCCCGGGCCAGCGTGGTCTTGCCCGCGGCGCTGTCCCCCGCCACGGCGAGGAGCACCGGGCGGCGCCGCCCGGTGCGGGGCCGAGCCGAACGCGGGGCCGATGCCTTGACCATGGCCGGATGCTAGGGGCGACCGCGGCCCGGCCCAACCCTCACCGGGGGCAGGCCGCGGGGGAACGGGGACTCACCCGTAGGGGTGAGGGACACCGCGGCCCCGGAGGACCGGAGTCTCGCCCCAGGCCTGGCACCCCCGGGCGTGGGCAGGGGCCCCGCCGGATGCGAGCATCACGGTCCCGGACCGAGATGGAGGAGGCAGTGAAGCTCGAGCCCGCCGTGGATGCCGACCGGGTCCTGATCCACACCATCCGGGCCCTGTCCATGGACGCCGTGGAAGAGGCCAGGTCCGGCCATCCGGGCGCCCCCATGGGGGCCGCCCCCATGGCCTACGCGCTGTGGACCAGGTTCCTGCGTCACAACCCCCGGAACCCCTCGTGGCCGGACCGCGACCGCTTCGTGCTCTCGTGCGGCCACGCCTCGATGCTCCTGTACTCCCTGCTGTACCTCACCGGGTACGACCTGGACCTGGAGGACCTCCGGCGGTTCCGGCAGTGGGGCTCCCGGACCCCCGGCCACCCGGAGCACGGGCTCACCCCGGGGGTCGAGACCACCACCGGACCCCTGGGGCAGGGCTTCGGCAACGCCGTGGGGATGGCCATGGCCGAACGGATCCTGGCCTCCCGGTTCAACCGTCCCGGCCTCGAGGTCGTCGATCACCGGACCTACGTCCTGTGCTCCGACGGCGACCTGATGGAGGGCATCTCCCACGAGGCGGCCTCCCTGGCCGGGCACCTCCGCCTGGGCAAACTCATCGCCCTGTACGACGACAACCACGTGACCATCGATGGGCCCACCGACCTTTCCTTCTCCGAGGACGTGGCGCGGCGGTTCGAGGCCTACGGGTGGCACACCCGGCGGGTGGAGGACGGAGGCGACCTCATCGACATCACCCGGGCCCTGGAGGAGGCCGTGGACGAGACCGACCGGCCTTCCCTCCTCCTGGTGCGCACCAACCTGGCCCAGGGGGCCCCCACCATGGAGGGGCGGGCCGCGGCCCACGGAGCCCCCCTGGGCCGGGAGGAGGTCCGGGCCTGGCGGGGCAGGGTGGGCTGGCCGGACGAAGACTTCCACGTGCCGGCGGAGGCCCATGCGCTGCGGGAGCGGAGCATCCGCAGGGGCCTGGAGCTGGAGGCGGACTGGCGGGCCCGGTTCGCGGCCTGGGCCGAAGCGGAGCCCGTCCTGGCCGCCGAATGGGAGCGGAGGCAGGCCCGGTCCCTGCCCCGGGACCTGCCCGGGGCCCTCCCCCGGATCGGGGGGGAGAAGCTGGCCACCCGCAAGGCCACGGCCAGGGTCCTGGCGGCCCTGGCCCCGGTCCTGCCGGAGCTGGTCGGGGGGTCGGCGGACCTCACCGAGTCCAACGGCGCCGTGCTCGGGGAGGAGGCACCCATGGCCCCCAGGAGGCCCGGCCGGTACGTCCACTACGGGGTCCGGGAGCACGCCATGGGCGCGGCCATGAACGGCATGGCCCTCCACGGGGGACTGCGGCCCTACGGGGGCACGTTCCTGGTCTTCTCGGACTACATGCGGCCGTCGATCCGCATGGCCGCCCTCATGGGGGTGCCCACCATCTTCCTGTTCTCCCACGACTCCATCGCCCTCGGCGAGGACGGGCCAACCCATCAGCCGGTCGAGCACCTGGCGGCCCTGCGGGCCGTCCCGGGGCTCACCGTGATCCGACCGGCCGACGGGGCCGAGACCGTGTGGGCCTGGCGGGTGGCCCTGGAGCGCACCGAGGGCCCCACCGCCATCGTGGTGACCAGGCAGGACGTCCCCATCCTGGACCGGGAGAGCCTGGCCCCGGCCTCGGGCCTGGCCCGGGGCGGCTACGTGCTGGCCGAGCCGGGGCCGGAGCAAGCCCTCCCCGACCTCATCCTCATCGGCACGGGCTCCGAGGTCCACCTGGCCCTGGGGGCCGCGCAGCTGCTGGCCGGGGAGGGGATCCGTACCCGGGTCGTGTCGATGCCCTCCTGGGAGCTGTTCGACGCCCAGCCCCCGGCGTACCGGTGGTCCGTCCTGCCCCCCGAGGTCCGGGCCAGGGTGGCGGTGGAGGCCGCGGCCACCCTGGGATGGGAGCGCTACGTGGGGGAGGAGGGGGAGGTCGTGGGCCTGGACCGGTTCGGGGCCTCGGCGCCGGGGCCCACCCTCCTGTCCGAACTGGGGTTCACCGCCCGGGTCGTGGCCGAGCGGGCCCGGGCCGTCCTCCGGCGCACGGGCACTCCCCGGCCGGCGCCCTCACCGGCCCGCAGGTCTGCGGGCCCGCAAGAGCCGCAGGAACCGCTCGGCGGGCCCGGGTAGCCGCTCCCTGGCCCGGACCACGGCGTGCCAGTGCCGCCGGAGGGGAAGCCCCCGCACGGGCAGCACCCGTACGTCGCCCTCGGCCACCTCCCGGCGGGCCGCGTCGAGGGAGATCAGGGTGACCCCCAGCCCCAGCGCCACCAGCCGCACGATGGCGCCGTTGGACCCGATGGTGAGGGTCGGCGGGGCCAGGCCCACGGCCGACAGCCACTCCTCGGTGTTCTCCCGGGTCCCGGAGCCCGGTTCCCGAAGCAGCCAGGTTCGCCCCGAGAGGTCCCGGGGGTCCAGGGCCCTGCGGCGCCCCGGCTCCGGCGGCCCGATCAGGACCAGGTCGTTCCGGCGGAAGGGCTCGCCCACCAGGCCGGCCCCGGCGGGGGGGCGCCCGGCCACCGCCAGATCCGCCTCCCGGTCCCGCAGCCGCTCCCACACGGTCCGCCGGTTCCCCACCTCGAGCACGAGCTCCACCCCGGGGTACCGGGCCCGGAAGGCTCGAAGGAGGGGCGGCAGGACGTGCTCTCCCGCCGTCGTGACGGCGACCAGGCGCAGGCGCCCGGCCCCCGGGGCCCCGGCCTCCCGGGCCGCCGCCCGGGCCTCCTCCATGAGGCCCAGGACCCGGGCCGCGTAGCCGGCCAGGGCTTCCCCGGAAGCCGTGAGGGCCAGGCCCCGGCCCCGCCGCTCCACCAGGGGCACGCCCATCTCGCGCTCCAGGGCGGCCACGGCCGCCGAGACCGCCGGCTGCGACACCACCAGGCGGTCGGCGGCGGCCCGGACCGATCCGGCCCTGGCCACCTCCAGGAAGGTCCGGAGCTGATGAGGGGTCATAAACATATCTAAATGGATAGCCGCGAAAGTTGCAATAGACATCGAATCCAGGTGCCCGTACCCTGTGAGCCGGATCCACCCGAGGGAGACGACATGGCCGAGTTCGAAGCCGGGGTCAAGGAGTACCGGCAGACCTACTGGGACCCCTCCTACCGGCCGGCGGAGACCGACATCCTGGCGGCCTTCCGGGTCACCCCCCAGCCGGGGGTCCCCTGGGAGGAGGCGGCGGCGGCCGTGGCCGCCGAGTCCTCCACCGGCACCTGGACCACCGTCTGGACCGACCTCCTCACCGACCTGGACCGGTACCGGGCCCGGGCCTACGCCATCGAGCCGGTCCCGGGCCGGGACGATCAGTGCATGGCCTTCGTGGCCTACCCCCTGGACCTGTTCGAGGAGGGCTCCATCGCGAACCTGATGTCCTCCATCGTGGGCAACGTCTTCGGGTTCAAGGCCCTGCGGGCGCTCCGCCTGGAGGACCTCCGGATCCCCGTGGCCTACCTCAAGACCTTCCCGGGGCCGCCCCACGGCATCCGGGTGGAGCGGGACAAGCTGGAGAAGTACGGACGGCCCCTTCTCGGCTGCACCATCAAGCCCAAGCTCGGCCTGTCGGCCCGCAATTACGGGCGGGCCGTGTACGAGGCGCTTCGCGGGGGCCTGGACTTCACCAAGGACGACGAGAACATCAACTCCCAGCCGTTCATGCGGTGGCGGGACCGGTTCGAGTTCGTCATGGAGGCGGTCCGTCAGGCCGAGGTGGAGACCGGCGAGAAGAAGGGCCACTACCTGAACGTCACCGCTCCCACCTTCGAGGACATGATGGAGCGCGCCGAGTTCGCCAGGGAGCTCGGCTCGCCCATCGTGATGGTGGACTTCCTCACCGCCGGCTTCACCGCCCACACATCCCTGTCGAGGTGGTGCCGTAGGAACGGGATGCTCCTGCACTGCCACCGGGCCATGCACGCCGTCATCGACCGCCAGAAGGACCACGGGATCCACTGGCGGGTCCTGGCCAAGTGGCTCCGGATGGCCGGGGGGGACCACCTGCACAACGGGACGGTGGTGGGCAAGCTGGAGGGGGACCGCGACGCGATCTCCGGGGTCAACGACCTGCTCCGGGAGGACTTCGTGCCGGCCGACCGCGCGCGGGGCATCTACTTCGACCAGCCCTGGGCCTCCCTGCCGGCGGTGTTCCCCGTGGCCTCGGGCGGTATCCACGTGTGGCACATGCCTCAGCTCGTGGACGTGTTCGGCGACGACGCCGTCTTCCAGTTCGGGGGCGGGACCCTGGGGCACCCCTGGGGCAACGCCGCGGGGGCCACCGCCAACCGGGTTGCCCTGGAGGCGGTGGTCCAGGCCCGGAACGAGGGGAGGGACATCGTGGCCGAGGGCCCCGAGATCCTGCGGGCGGCCGCGCGGCACTCGCCCGAGCTGGGGGCGGCCATGGAGACCTGGCGGGAGGTCGCCTTCGAGTTCGAGACCGTCGACCGCCTCGACGCGGTCCCGTCGGGAGGTGGGCGCGGGTGAGGGCGGAGACCTTCAGCTACCTGCCGCCCATGACCCGGGGCCAGCTCGAGGCCCAGATCCGCTCGGCCATCCAGCGGGGCCTCGTCCCGGCCGTGGAGCACACCACCCTGCCTGGCCCGGGGCGCGGCTACTGGAGCATGTGGAAGCTCCCCCTGTTCGGAGCGAAGGAGCCCGGGGCGGTCCTGGCCGAGGTCGATGCGTGCGCCCGAGCCCACCCCGGCTCCTTGATCCGGGTGGTGGGCTACGATCCCGCCCACGGCGGGATCGGCACGGCCTTCGTGGTGGCCCGGCCGGGCCCGACCGGGGATCTCCGGCCCGGGGAGTGATGGATCGCTCGCCCCCGGCCCGGCCCGCGCCGCGGTCGCGAAAGCCCGCGCCCTCCGGCGGGGAGGGTGCGTCGCGTACCATGATCGCCATGCGGTCCACGACCGAGGGGATCGAGGCCGAGAGCCGGCTGCTGCACCGGGTCATCGAGACCATCTCCTCGAGCCTGGACCTGGATGTCGTCCTGCGACAGACGATCGAGCTGGTGATCGAGGCCACCCGGGGCGACGCCTGCTTCCTGCATCTCTGGGACCCGGAGCGGAGGGTCCTCAGGCTCCGGGCGGCATCGGAAGGCTTCGAAGACGTGGTGGGGAGGGTCAGCCTCCGCCTCGGTGAAGGGGTCGCGGGCTGGGTGGCCGAGCACCGCGAGGTGGTGGTGATCCCCGAGAACAAGTGGGGGGACCCCCGCTACAAGTACATCCCCGAGCTGCACGGGGAGCTGTTCACCTCCCTGCTCTCGGTGCCCCTGGTGTCCCGTTCGGGGGCCCTGGTGGGCGTGTTCAACGTCCACGCCCGGGAACGCCGCGACTTCTCCGACCGGGACGTGGAGTTCCTGCGGAGCACCTCGTCCCTGGTGGCGGGGGCCATCGAGCGGGCCCACCTGTTCCGGGCCCTGGAGGAGAAGGAGGCGGCCCTGGAGGACCTGGTCCGCCGCACCATCGATGCCCAGGAGGACGAGCGCCGCCGCCTGGCCTCCGAGATCCACGACGGGGTCACCCAACAGCTGGTCTCGGCGTGGTACCGGCTGCAGGCCTGCCGGCGTCACCTCCCGGGCGACACCGACCGGGCCCAGGTCGAGCTGGATCGGGCCCAGGAGCTCGTCGACGCGGCCCTGGAGGAGGCCCGGGTGGCCATCTACGACCTCCGACCAACCATGCTGGACGACCTGGGTCTGGGGCCCAGCGTCCGGGCCCTGGTGCTCCACACCCTGGGGGAAGGCGTGGAGATCGACGTGGAGGTCGACGACGACCTCAGGCTGCCGCCCCACCACGAGGTCGCCCTGTACCGGATCGCCCAGGAGGCCCTGAACAACGTCCGCAAGCACGCCGGCGCCACCCGGGTGGGGATCAGGCTGGGCCGGGACGGGGGGGACGTCATCATGCGGATCGGGGACAACGGCCGGGGGTTCGACGCCGGCCGCGCCGACGGCCGGCCCGCGACCTCCTTCGGGCTCCTGGGGATCTCCGAGCGGGCCGCCCTGCTCGGAGGCCGGCTGACCGTGGAGAGCGCGCCCGGGGCCGGCACCACGCTCGAGGTGCGGGTCCCCGCCCAGGAGCCCGGGAAGGCGGCCCCATGACCGAGCCCATCCGGATCGTCATCGTCGACGACCACCTGGTGGTCCGGGAGGGTCTGCGGGCCATGCTCGACGGGGTGCCGGAGGTCGAGGTGGTGGGGGAGGCCGAGAGCATGGGCAAGGCCCTGGTGGTCGTGGCGGAGACCGAACCGGACGTCGTCCTGCTCGACCTCCGCCTGCAGGGCGGGAGCGGGCTAGAGGTCTGCCGGGCCATCGTGGAGCGGCATCCGGGCGTCCGGGTCGTCTTCCTCACGGTGTACGAGGACGAGCAGTACGTCTTCGAGGCCCTCCGGGCCGGAGCCGCGGGGTACATGCTGAAGAAGGCCTCCCCCCAGGACATCGTGCGCATCCTGCAGGCCGTGCAGGCCGGCGACGTGGTGGTCGACCCCTCGCTCGGCGGTCAGATCGCGCTGCGCGCGGCCGCCACGCGGGGCGGCGACTTCTGGCCGGGGGCGCACCTGGGGCTCACCCGCCGGGAGGGCGAGGTGCTGACCCAGCTGGTGAAGGGCCTGAGCAACCAGGACATCGCGAAGGCCCTGTTCATCACGGAGGACACGGTGAAGACGCACGTGCGCGCGGTCCTCCGGAAGCTGGGAGCCAGGGACCGGGCCCAGGCCGTGTCCCTGGCGCTCCGCTCCGGTCTGGTCCGCTGAACTGGGGACCGAGGCACACCCAGCTCTATCTCGAGGAGGACCAGTACCGCTGGCTGAAGCAGCAGGCCGGC
>CAYVCH010000068.1:0-11090 GCA_964449755.1 uncultured Actinomycetes bacterium | reverse complement strand
CGCCTACGGCCACTTCGGGCGGAAGGGCTTCTCCTGGGAGGAGACGGACCGCGCCCACCTGCTGCGACGGGCCTTCGGCTGAGACGGGGCCGCCGAGGGGGTCGGGGCCCGGACCGCCCCCCACGGGCACCGGGGCGGCCGGGACGGCTAGGGCCAGAGGGAGGCCCGGACGAAGGCGTACCCTTCGGCGATGCGCCGGGCCGTCCGGGCGTAGGCGGCCCGCTCCACCCGCCACCCGCCGTCCTCCGCGCGGACGGTCGCCCACACCGGGGCGACCCCGCTGGGGTGACCGATGCGGACGGGATCGGCCTCGGCGACGCCGTGCGCCACGGTCGCCACGGTGGTGCCCGGGATGCGGGCGGCGACGGCGGCGGTCACCCCAGCCGTCCCGGGGAAGGCCTTGTGCAGGGCGGGAGGCCGGCCCCCGATGACCCTGGCGAGCAGGTCCACCTCGTGGGCCGCGACCTCCCGCCCGGACCCGTGGGCCCGGTAGGGAGCGGGTGGGGCCACGGCCACCGGGATCGGCACCAGGCCGCCGGTGGGAAGACCCAGGACCTTGGCCGCCGCCTCCTTCACCGCCACCGCCCGCTCCACGTGGGCGGGGGCGAGGTCCCCGGGGCCCTCGGTGCCCGTCATGCCGGCCTCGGCGGCGGCGAAGAACACGCAGAGGTTGCCGACGTCGACGACGCTCGCCGCCACCGTCCCCCAGGGCACCTCCAGCTCGTCCAGGACCCGGCCGCTGGGGAGCAGGGCTCCCGTGGCCCCGCCCACGGTATCGGCGTAGTCGAGGAGGATGGGGGCCCCGGACCCGGGGACGCCCTCCACCACCAGCTCCCCCTCGACGGCCACCTCCCCATGGGCCACGGGGACCTCCGCCACCAGGACGCGCCGGGTGTTCGTGTTGTGGATCCGCACCGTGGTGGTGGGCTCGGCGGGGCGCACGAGCCCCTCCTGGATCGCGTAGACGCCCACGGCGGCGGAGATGTTGCCGCAGTTGATGTCGTAGTCCACCACGGGTTCGGTGATGGAGACCTGGCCGAAGGTGTAGTCGAGGTCGGCGTCGTCCCTGGAGGGGGGCCCGATGATGGCGAGCTTGCTCGTGAGGATGTCCGCCCCCCCCAGCCCGTCCACCTGCCGGGGGTCGGGACTGCCGAACAGGGCGAGGATCACCCGGTCCCGGGCCCCGGGGTCGCTCGGGAGGTCCGGCTCCCGGAGGAACACGGCCTTGCTCGTGCCGCCCCGCATCAGGACGAACCGGACGGGGACCTGCTGGCGCACCCCGCCTCCTCAGGATTCCGTCAGCGGACGAGCAGCTGGACCGTGCACGCCGCCCCCTCCACGCCGGCGGCCTTGCCGCCCCGGCAGTGGGCCAGGCCCACCTTCGCCCCCTCCACCTGCCGCTCGCCGGCCTCTCCCCGGAGCTGGCGGACCACCTCCACCACCTGGGCCACCCCGGTCGCCCCCAGGGGGTGGCCCTTGCCGAGGAGCCCGCCGCTGGGGTTGACGGGCAGACGCCCGCCGATGGAGGCCTCCCCCCGCTCGACGGCGCGAACGTACTCACCCTGCTCGAACAGGCCCAGGCCCTCCACCCGCAGGGCCTCGGCGATGCTGAAGCAGTCGTGGACCTCGGCGAGGTCGACGTCGTCCGGGCCGGTGCCGGCCCGCTCGTAGGCGTCCAGGGCGGTGGCCCGGGTGAGGGGCTCGAAGGTCATGGGCCCGGGCTCGGCCTCCACCTCCCCGGTGCGCAGGGCCGAGGCGGCCAGGCGGACGGCCCGGCCGTCATCCAGGCGGCGGAGGGCCGCGGCGCTCACGAGGACGGCGGCGGCGGCGCCGTCGGAGACCGGGGAGCAGTCGAGGAGCCGCAGGGGGTCGGCGATCATCCGGGACTCCAGGACCTGCTCCACGGTGACGGGGTCCTGGAACTGGGCCAGGGGGTTCCGGGCGGCGTTCGCCTTGTTCTTCACCGGGATGAGGGCGAGCTGCTCCCGGGTGATGCCGAACTCCTCCATGTACCGGCGGGCCCGCATGGCGTAGATGCCGGGCATGGTGAGCCCGACGGCGGCCTCCACGTCGCTGGGGTCGGGGGTGAGGGCGCCCCGGAAGCGAGAGGTGAGGTGCTCGGTGCCGAAGGCGAGGACGACGTCGTGTTCCCCGGCCCTGATGGCGAGGCAGGCCTCCCGGATGGCGGTGGCCCCGCTGGAGCAGGCGTTCTCCACGTTGGCCAGGGGGATGCCGGCGAGCCCCACCTGGGCGAGGACCCGCTGGCCCGTCACCATGCCCTGGTAGACGTGGCCGCAGTAGGCGGCCTGGACCCGGCGGGGGTCGATCCCGGCGTCGGCGATGGCCAGGCGCACGGCCTCGGCTCCAAGGTCGGCGGCGTCGCGGTCGGGGTGCTTGCCGAAACGGGTCATCCCCACGCCGAGCACGAACACCTCGTCACCCATGCCTCACCCTCCGGTCGGACGGAAGCGAAAGCCCACGACCTCCCGGCCCTCCTGGTCCTGGCCCTGGGGCACCAGGACCAGCTCGACCTCGGACCCGATCCGGGCTTGCTCCGGCGGGCCCTCGACCTGTCCGAGGACCCGGACCCCCTCGGGCAGGTCCACGTACGCCAGGAGGTAGGGGGCCTGGAAGCCGGGGGGCCCCTGGTGGATCACGGTGTAGGTGTAGATGGTCCCCCTCCCCGACAGGGCCACGGTCTCGAGATCCGACAGGCAGCGGGAGCAGACCTGCCTCGCCGGGAAGAAGTGGGCTCCGCAGGTGGGGCAGCGGCTGCCGACGAGGTGCCCGCCATCGGGCCCCACCTCGAGCACGTCGGGGCGGAAGGAGACCCGGGCCCCGGTGTCGACCCCCAAGGGCACCTCCTCGGACGCTGGGCGCCCGCCGTGGGCAACCGGCCGGTCGGTCGGCTCCCATCAGGCTCTCCCACCCCTGGCCGAACGGTCAATCCTGCCCGTGGATCATTTGCCTGAGCCGATGGCATCAGGCCGGCCCGGACTCCCCCCGCGGGCGGGGCCCCGGTCGGGAGGTGAGGGAGGGCCCGGGGGCCGGGGTGGATGGGGGGCGCCGGCGGGTCCCCGGGGGGCGCCCCGGGCGGGGGCGGTCGTAGGATCGAGTCCGTGGCGACCATGCGCGCGGCGGTCCTCGAGCGGCCCGGGGCCGCCCTGGCCCTGCGGGACCTGCCGGTGCCCGAGCCCGGGCCGGGGCAGGTGCGCCTCCGGGTGCTGGCCTGCGGGGTCTGCCGGACCGACCTGCACGTGGCCGACGGCGACCTCCCCGACCCGAAGCTCCCCCTGGTCCCCGGCCACCAGGTGGTGGGGGTGGTCGAGGCCGTGGGGGAGGGGGTCGGCGAGCCGCGGGTCGGCGACCGGGTGGGGGTCCCCTGGCTCGGCCGGGCCTGCGGGGCCTGCCGCTACTGCTCCTCGGGGCGGGAGAACCTCTGCCCCCGGGCCCGCTTCACCGGCTACCACCTGGACGGCGGCTACGCCGAGCGGATGGTGGCCGAGGCCCGGGCCTGCCTGCCCCTGCCCGAGGGCTACCCGGACCTGGAGGTGGCGCCGCTCCTGTGCGGCGGCATCCTGGGCTTCCGGGCCCTGCGGATGACGGGCGAGGCGGAGCGCCTGGGCCTCTACGGCTTCGGGGCCGCCGCCCACATCGTGGCCCAGGTGGCCCGCTTCCAGGGGCGGCGGGTCTTCGCCTTCACCCGGCCCGGGGACGCCGAGGGCCAGCGCTTCGCCCGGGAGCTGGGCTGCGAGTGGGCGGGGGACTCCAGCGAGGCCCCCCCGGAGGAGCTGGACGCCGCCATCGTCTTCGCCCCGGCCGGCGAGCTGGTGCCCGCGGCCCTGGCGGCGGTGGCCCCCGGGGGGACGGTGGTGTGCGGCGAGATCCACATGAGCGATATCCCTTCCTTCCCCTACCGCCTGCTGTGGGGGGAGCGGGTCCTGCGCTCGGTGGCCAACGTCACGTGGGCGGACGGCGTGGAGTTCCTCCGGGTGGCGCCGCGGGTGCCGGTGCGGACGAGGGTCCGGACCTTCGCCCTGGAGCGGGCGGGGGAGGCCCTGGAGGCGCTGCGGGCGGGGGGCGTGCGGGGCGCCCTGGTCCTCGCGGTCGGGGCAGGGGAGCCCAGGGCGGGGCCCGGAAAATGATGCACGTGCATCATTGACCGCTCGGTCAGTCAGCTGGGAGAATCCGACTGACCGGTTGGTCAAGATCCCCCCGAGGAGGTGGCCGTGGCCGAGGAGCTGGCGCGGATCCTGGACGAGTGCCGGGAGCTGGTGGAGGACCCGAGCTTCCCGGCCGTCCGCCGGTGGCTCGAGGCGAACCCCGGCGGCAAGGTCCTCGGCCACTTCCAGGTCTACTTCCCCGAGGAGATCGCCCACGCCGCGGGGATGCTGCCGGTGAAGATCGCCGGGGCGGGCACGGAGGTCCAGATCCGCCAGGCCGACGCCCGGATCGCCGCCTTCGTCTGCTCCATCGTCCGCAGCGCCCTGGAGCTCGCCCTCTCGGACCGCCTGGACTTCCTCTCGATCTTCGTCACCCACCCCATCTGCGACGCCGCCCGCCACGCCTGCGGGGTGTGGGCCCGGAACTTCCCGAACATCTCCTCCCAGATCCTCTACTTCCCCCACAACGCCCGGTCGGCCCACGCCAAGGAGTACCTGGGCGAGGAGTACGCGCGGATCGCGGCCATCGTCGAGGAGGTGGCCGGCCGGCGGATCACCGACGACGCGCTCCGGCGGAGCATCGAGGTGTTCAACGAGAACCGCCGCCTCCTCCGCGAGCTGTACCGGGTGAAGCGGGAGACCCCCTGGCTGGTGACGGCGGTGGAGGCGGCCGTGCTGACCCGGGCGGCGGGGCTCATGCCGAGGGAGGAGCACAACGCCCTCCTCCGCCGGGTCCTGCCGATGCTCGCCGAGCGGGACGCCAAGCCCCAGGACCGCATCCGCGTCGTCTTCGAGGGGGGCTTCTGCGAGCAGCCGCCCCTGGACATGCTCGCCGTCATCCAGGACGTCTGCTACGTGGTGGACGACGACATCATGATCGGCCTGCGGTGGCTCACCGAGGACGTGCCCACCGAGGGCGACCCCCTTGCGAACCTGGCCCGGGCCTACATCGAGACCTCGAGCTACAGCCCGGTCCAGCGGGACCCGGAGAAGCCCAAGGAGCAGATGCTGATCCGCCGCATCCGGGAGTCGGGGGCCGAGGCGGCCATCGTGGCGGCGGCGAAGATGTGCGAGCCCGGCCTGGAGGATCAGGTGGCCTACAGCCGGGCCCTGGACGAGGCCGGCATCCCCCATCTGGTCATGGAGTTCGAGGAGAAGACCACCGTCTTCGAGCAGATGCGCATGGAGGTGGAGACCTTCGCCGAGTCCCTGCTCTTCGAGTTCGCCTGAGAGGGAGGGAGACCATGAGCGAACCGACCGCCGCAGCGAAGCCCGCCGACCCCCCGGGGGACCGGCCGGCGGCCCCCCACTCGGAGCTCATCGGGGCCACCAGGAACGAGAGCCGCCGCCTCATGGGCCTGTGGTGGCAGGAGATGATGGCGGCCGAGGAGCGGGGCTGGCCCGTGGCGAACGTCTTCGTCATGGGGTCCACGGCCGAGGTCCTCCGCACCTTCGACATCCCCATGAGCTTCCCCGAGGTCACGGCCCTCCAGACGGCCGTCCGGGGGAAGTCCATGGACTACCTCCTCGCCGCCGAGGACTACGGCTACTCCCCGGACATCTGCGGGTACGTCAAGGTCGACATCGGCCTCCACCTCACCGGCCGGGAGCACCCGAACGGACGGCTGCCGAAGCCCGGCCTGGTGGTGGCCACGAACACCTGCAACACCTACATCAAGTGGTCGGAGTTCTGGGAGCGGGTCTACAAGGTCCCCGTCTTCGTCCTCGACCTGCCCGGGTGGCGGGGCACGGGCTTCCGGTTCGGCACCGACACCGAGACCTTCCAGCGGGACCGCCGGTACGTCGAGGGCCAGATCCGCGAGCTCATCGCCCTCTGCGAGCAGGTGACCGGCACGCCCTTCGACGTGGACCGGCTCCGGGAGGTCATGGCCGAGGTGAACCGCCTGTCCGAGCTGTACCGGGGGGTCATCGCCGAGAACAAGCACCACCCGGCGCCCTTCAACGCCATGCTCGACGGCCTCAACTACATGGGCATCGCCAACGCCTGGCGGGGGCACCCGGAGGGGACCCGGTTCATGGAGCTGGCCCTGGCGGAGCTCAAGGAGCGGGTGCGCCTCGGCATGGGGGCCCTGCCCGAGGAGCGGTTCCGGCTCCTCTGCGTCGGCACGGCCTGCTACACCCACTTCCGCCGGTGGATCGACCTGTTCAGCGAGTGGGGGGGCAACTTCGTCCACAGCGAGTACATGAGCTTCGCCGGGGGCGGCCTGGACCGCGGCGTCCACTACGACCTGGACCGGCCCATCGAGAGCCTGGCCGAGCAGATCCTCTACACCTCGCAGCTGAGCTTCAGCGGCGGGATCTTCTTCTCCCACGAGTGGCAGAAGGAGGTCTGCCGGGAGTGGGACGCCGACGGCATCGTGTACCACGGCGTGAAGTCCTGCCGGACGGTGTCCACGGGCCTGCCCGACGCCCGGGAGTGGCTCATGAAGCACGACGACATCCCGGGGCTGTTCATCCAGTCCGACCTGGTGGACACCCGCCTGTGGGGCGACGCGCAGATGAAGAACCGGGTGGACGCCTTCTTCGAGGCCCTGGCCAGCCGCAAGCTGGCCGCGCGGAGGTGAGCGGGATGCTGGTGGCCGGCGTGGACGTGGGCTCGACGCAGACCAAGGCCGTCGTCATGAACGACGAGGCGAAGGTCCTGGGGCGTTCCCTCATCGACACCGGGGCCCGCCTGAACGAGGCGGCGAACTCCGCCTACCGCCTCGCCCTGGAGGACGCGGGGGCCAGGGAGGAGGACGTGGCCATGGTCATCGGCACGGGCTACGGCCGGTTCCGGGTGGAGTTCGGGGACGCCCAGGTGACGGAGATCTCCTGCCACGCCCGGGGCGCCGCCTTCCTGTTCCCCGGCACCCGGACCGTCCTCGACGTGGGCGGCCAGGACACGAAGGCCATCCGGGTGGGGGAGGACGGCCAGGTCCTCGACTTCTGCATGAACGACAAGTGCTCGGCGGGGACGGGGCGGTTCCTCGGGGCGGCGTCGGATGCCCTGGAGATTCCCCTGTCACAGCTGGGGCCCCTGGCCATGACGGCGAGGAACCCCGTCGCCATGACCACCACCTGCACCGTCTTCGCCGAGTCGGAGATCCTGGGCTGGCTCGCCCTGGGCCGGAAGGTGGAGGACATCCTGAAGGGGGTCCACCTCTCCATCGCCTCCCGGAGCGTCTCCCTCCTCCGCCGGGTGGGGATCCAGCCGGAGGTCACCTTCACCGGCGGGGTCTCCCGCAACCAGGCCATGGTGGAGATCCTCCGGGACCTGCTCGGGGTGACGGTGAACGTGAGCGAGGAGTCCCACTACTGCGGGGCCATCGGCGCCGCCCTCTTCGCGCTGGACCGGGCCCTCGTGGGTGCGGCGGCGAGGGCCGAAGGGGGGGTGCTGCCGTGAGCCTCACCGCTGGCCTCGACGTCGGCTCCACCTACACGAAGGCCGTCCTCACCGACGAGGGCGAGGAGATGGTGGCCAGGGTGGCCCTGCCGACCGGCTACAACTTCGGGCGGGCCGCCGAGCGGGCCCTGGAGGCGGCCCTGGAGGAGGCGGGGGTGGACCGGGACGCGGTGGCCTACGTGGCCTCCACCGGGTACGGGCGGTACATGGTGCCGTTCCGGGACCTCGCCATCACCGAGCTCACCTGCCACGCCCAGGCCATTCACCGGATCTTCCCGACGGTCCGCACCGTCCTCGACGTGGGCGGCCAGACGGTGAAGGCCATCCGGGTGGACGAGGCGGGGCGGGTGAAGGCCTTCCGCCTGAACGACAAGTGCGCCGCCGGCAGCGGCGCCTTCCTGGAGAAGACCGTGAAGTACATGGGCTACGAGGCCGCCGACATCCCCCGCCTCGCCGACGCGGCCACCGACCCGGCGGAGGTGTCGAGCGTCTGCGCCGTCTTCGCCGAGTCCGAGGTCATCAACCACCTGGCGGCGGGCCGCAGCGCCGAGGACGTCTGCGCGGGGGCCGTGGTGGCCCTGGCCGGCCGGGCCGGCCAGCTCGTGAAGCGGGTCAAGCCCGAGCCCGAGTACGCCCTCTCCGGCGGCCTCACCCGGGTCCCCCTCATGCACCGGACCCTGGAGGAGCTGCTGAAGGTCGAGATCCACCTGCCCGAGGGCGACATGGGATACTTCGCCGGGGCCCTCGGGGCCTCCCTGCTCGCTCGCCAGCGGCTGCGAAAGCTGGCCGAGCGGGCCAGCGTCTAGTGCCCGCGGACCACAAGGAGGTGAGCTCGATGGGCGCGGCCGACGCCGCCTCGCCGCTCGAACCCCGGCCCCCGGAGACCTTCGGCTTTCAGGACATCCTCTACGAGAAGCGAGACTGGGTGGCCCGGGTCACCATCAACCGGCCCGAGGTGTACAACGCCTACACCACCCGCACCCTGGCGGAGATGCAGGAGGCCTTCCGCGACGCCGCCCTCGACGATGGGGTGGCCGTCCTGGTCCTCACCGGTGCCGGGGACCGGGCCTTCTGCACCGGCGGGGACGTGAAGGAGTACGCGGAGGTCTTCACCCGCCGGCCCCGGGACTACTGGAAGTACATGGGGCTCTTCGCCGCCTGCCACGACGCCCTGCGGAACATCGGCAAGCCCACCATCGCCCGGTTGAACGGCATCGTGGCCGGGGGAGGCAACGAGTTCAACATGGCCTGCGACCTGGCGGTGGCCGCCGACGACATCAGCATCCGCCAGGTGGGGACCCGGGTGGGCAGCGTGGCGGCGGGCGGGGCCACCCAGTGGCTGCCGATCATCGTGGGGGACCGCCGGGCCCGGGAGCTGCTGTTCACCTGCGAGCCCATCACGGCGGAGCAGGCCCTGGCCTGGGGGCTGGTGAACCGGGTCGTGCCCCGGGCGGAGCTCGACGCCGCCGTGGACGAGCTCGCCCGGAAGCTCGTGGAGAAGTTCCCCGAGTGCCTGCGCTACACCAAGCAGCAGGTGAACTTCTGGAAGGACCTGGCCTGGCACACCACCATCGGCCACGCCCGGGACTGGCTGGCCCTGCACTTCACCTCCCTGGAGCCCTGGGAGGGGATGACGGCCTTCGTGGAGAAGCGACAACCCGACTACCTGGGGGTCAGGGAGCGAGCGCGGGAGGGCGGCTCCTCGGAGTTCCTCTGGGGGCCGCCGGCGAAGCGCTGCCCGGCCTGTGGGGCGAAGGGCCTGCCCGAGGCCATGAGCTTCTGCGGCCTCTGCGGCGAGAAGCTGTAGCGGGGCGGACCCGGAGGCCGCGGTGCCCGCCGAGTTCCTCTCCCCGGCCGAGGCCGTGGGCCGGTACGTGCCCTCGGGGGCCTCGGTGGCCGTGGGCGGGATGCACATGACGGCGGCCCCCATGTCCTTGGTCCGGGAGCTGGTCCGCCAGGAGGTCCGGGTGCGCCGGCTCATCACCAGCCCCTCCGCCTCCCTCCAGGCCGACCTGCCCATCGGGGCCGGCCTCGTGGAGGAGCTGGTCAGCCCCTACGTGGGCTTCGAGCACCTCGGCCTCGCCCCCTGCTTCCGTCGGGCCGTGGAGGAAGGGAGGGTGCGGGTCCTCGAGTGCGACGAGGGAAGCCTCACCCACGCCCTGTACGCCGGGGCCGGGGGCATCCCCTTCGTCCCCTGCCCGCCGGGCCTGGACCTCACCGACATCCCCCGGGTGGATCCGGAGCTGTACGCCCGGGTCCGGGACCCCTGGAGCGGTGAGGAGGGCTGGGCGGTGCGGGCCCTCCGTCCCGACGTGGGCCTCCTGGCGGCCCACGTGGCCGACGAGGCGGGCACGGTGGCCCTGGACCGGTTCCCCTTCACCGACCGGTGGATGGCCCTGGCCGCCAGGAGGCTCCTGGTCCAGGTGGAACGAGTGGTGGAGGCGGGAGCCCTGGCCGACCGGGCCCCGGGGACGACCCTGCCGGGCTTCCTCGTGACGGCGGTGGCGGTGGCCCCCGGGGGCTGCCACCCCACCGCCCAGCCCGGGGAGTACGGGGCGGACGAGGAGGCCCTCCGCGCCTACCTCCAGGCCGCCCGGGACCCCCGGGCCCTCGAGGCCTACCTGGAGGAGCGGGTACGGGCCCTCCCCGAGGAGGGCTACCTGAGGGCCGTGGCCTCCGGAGGCCGGCTGGGATGAGCGAGGCTGCCTACAGCCCGGCCGAGCTCATGGCCGTGGTCCTCTCCCGGGACTTCCGGGACGGCGAGGTGGTGGTGATGGGGGCCGTCCCGGTCCTGCCCCTCGCCGCCTGCCTCCTCGCCCGCCGGCTCCACGCGCCGCACCTGTGGTACGTCGTGGGTGGCAGCGGCACGGTGAACCCCGAGCCCGAGGCCCTCCCGGCCTCCTCCTGCGACGCGGCCCTGGCCCGGGCCCCGGCGACCCTGCCCCTCACCGAGGTCGTGCTCCTGGAGGGCCGGGGGGACGCCCTGGGGGTCTTCTGCGCCGGGGGCCTGCAGATCGACGCGCACGGCAACTGCAACCTCGTCTCGGTGGGGGACTGGGCGCGGCCCACCCTCCGGGGCCCGGGGACGGTGGGCCTGCCCTTCCTGCCGGCGGTGCGCCGGTCCGTCATCTACACGATGAGCCACAGCCCCCGGACCTTCGTGGAGCGGGTGGACTTCGTGAGCGGCCCCGGTCACCCCGCCGGTCCCGAGGAGGACCGCCCCTACCGGGGGGAGGGGCCGTCCCTCGTCGTCACGCCCATGGCGGTCATGGACTTCGATCCCGACAGCCGGCGGATGCGCCTGGCGAGCGTCCACCCGGGGGTGGACGCCGAGGACGTGCGCAAGGCCACGGGCTTTGCCCTGCCGGGGCCCGAACCGGTGCCGGTCACCCCGGCGCCCACCGAGGAGGAGCTGACGGAGCTTCGCCGGATCGACCCCACGGGGGTCCTCCGGCGCGCCTGACGGAGGAGGAGACCATGGAGTTCCGGGACCGGGTGGCCCTTGTCACCGGGGGGGCGAG
>CAYVCH010000067.1:0-11117 GCA_964449755.1 uncultured Actinomycetes bacterium | reverse complement strand
CCGGGAGTCCACGTGGACATCCCCCTCCAGGCCTACTTCCGGATCAACGCCGAGAGCATGGGCCAGTTCGAGCGGACCCTGATCATCGCCGAGGAGGGCGCCTACGTGCACTACGTGGAGGGCTGCTCGGCCCCCATCTACACGACCGACTCGCTCCACTCGGCGGTGGTCGAGATCATCGTGAAGCGGGGTGCCCGGGTCCGCTACACGACGATCCAGAACTGGTCCACGAACGTCTACAACCTGGTCACGAAGCGGGCCGCCGCCTACGAGGATGCCGTCATGGAGTGGGTGGACGGCAACATCGGCTCGAAGGTCACGATGAAGTACCCCTCCATCTACCTGCTGGGCAGGGGGGCCCGGGGGGAGGTCCTCTCGGTGGCCTTCGCCGGCCGGGGCCAGCACCAGGACGCCGGCGGGAAGGCGGTCCACGCCGCCCCCCACACGTCCTCCATCATCACGTCGAAGTCGGTGTCGAAGGACGGCGGCCGCACCGGCTACCGGGGGCTCGTCCGGGTTGAGCCCGGGGCCCATCACGCGAAGTCCATGGTGCGCTGCGACGCCCTCATCCTGGACGAGGACTCCCGCTCCGACACCTACCCCTACGTGGAGGTGGAGGAGGAGACGGCCCAGCTCGGCCACGAGGCCAGCGTGGCCCGCATCGGCGAGGACCAGCTCTTCTACCTGATGAGCCGGGGGCTGTCGGAGGCCGAGGCCACGGCGATGATCGTGAACGGCTTCATCGAGCCCATCACCCGGGAGCTGCCGATGGAGTACGCGGTGGAACTGAACCGGCTGATCGAGCTGCAGATGGAGGGGGCCATCGGCTAGCGCCGGCACGGGGTGGCCCGGGCGGGCCGACGGGAGGGCAGGCCGGCGGGTCTGCCCTTTTGCGGGAGGACCTGGTGAGCGAGGCGGCGACGGCGACGGGGTTCGACGGCGGGGCCCTGGCGGCCCTGCCTCCGGCCCCCCCGTTCGTGGCCAGCCTGCGACGGGAAGCCCTGGCGGCCTTCGGGCGCCTGCCCGTCCCCTCCCAGGAGACCGAGGAGTGGCGCTACACGGACCTCTCCGGGTTCGACTTTGCCCTCCGTCCCTTCGCCCCGGGCGGCCGGGCGGCCAGCCTGGACGAGGTGCCCGAGGAGGTCCTGGCCGCCGCCGGGGCCGTGGGGGAACGCTCCGGCCTCCAGATCCAGCGCAACTCGGAGGTGCTCCTCGCCCACCTCGACCTGGACCTCGCCCGGCGCGGGGTGGTCCTGGCCGACCTGGACGCCGCCGCCGTGGCCCACCCCGAGCTGGTCGGAGCCCATCTCCACGGGCTGGTGCCGGTCGACCGGACCAAGTTCACCGCCCTCCACGGGGCCTTCCGGACGGGGGGGACCTTCGTGTACGTGCCCCGGGGGGTGCGGGTGGAGCAGCCCCTGCAGACCCTGTGGTACCTGGACGCCGAGGGCGGCGCCGTCTTCCCTCACACCCTGGTGGTGGTGGCCCAGGGGGCAGAGCTCACCTACATCGACCGGTACGTGTCGCCTGACCTGGGGCGGGCCCTGGCCGATGCGGTCGTGGAGCTGTACCTGGGACCCGGATCGCGCCTCCGGTACGTGGCCCTCCAGGAGTGGGGGAGCGGGGTGACCCACCTCTCGGTCCAGCGGGCGGAGGTGGGCCCCGACGCCGAGCTGTGGTCCCTCGGGGTGGCCCTGGGGGCGAGCCTCGCCCGGGCCGAGGTGGAGAGCGTCCTCGCCGGCGACGGCGGGGCCAGCCAGATGCTGGGGGTCTACTTCGGCGACGGCGACCAGCACATCGACCACCGCTCCCTCCAGGACCACGTGGGCTCGCGGACCAGGAGCGACCTGCTGTTCAAGGGCGCCCTCCGGGACCGGTCCCGGGCCATCTACACGGGGACCGTCGTCATCGAGAAGGGGGCTCACCGGTGCGACGCCTACCAGACCAACCGCAACATCCTGCTGTCGGAGCGGGCCAAGGCCCACTCGGTGCCGAACCTGGAGATCCTCACCAACGACCCGACCCGCTGCGGTCACGCCGCGAGCGTCGGGCCGGTCGACGAGGACGAGCTGTTCTACCTCATGACCCGGGGCATCCCCCGGGCCGAGGCCGAGCGGCTCATCGTCTTCGGGTTCTTCCAGGAGGTCCTGGACCGGGTGGAGCTGCCGGAGGTCCGGCGGGGCCTGGAGCGGGCCATCGAGGCCGAGCTGGCCAGGGAGGGCTGATGGCCTGGGTCCGGGTGTGCGCGGCGACCGAGGTCCCCGAGGGCGAGGCCCGGCGATTCGAGGTGGACGGCCGGACCGTGGCCGTGGCCAACCTGGGCGCGGCCGGGTTCCGGGCCCTGGACGCGGTCTGCTCGCACCAGCACGCGTGGCTGGACGAGGGGGAGGTGGACCCGGAGGTGGAGACCATCGAGTGTCCCCGGCACGGCTCCACCTTCGACCTCAACACCGGGCGGCCGAAGAGCCTGCCGGCGACGACCCCGGTGCGCGCCTACCCCGTGACGCTGGAGGGCGACGCCGTGATGATCGAGGTGAGCCGATGACGACGAGGACGGAGACGTCCGCGGCCACCCTGGAGGTCCGGGGCCTCAGGGTCGCCGTCGAGGGCAAGGAGATCCTGCGGGGCATCGACCTCACGGTGCGCCAGGGGCAGGTGCACGCCCTCATGGGCCCCAACGGCTCCGGCAAGTCCACCCTGGCCAACGTGCTGCTGGGGCGGCCCGGCTACCAGGTCCTCGAGGGGGAGGTCCGGTTCAAGGGCGAGGACCTTCTCGCCCTCACCCCCGACCAGCGGGCCCAGCGGGGGCTGTTCCTCGCCTTCCAGTACCCGACGGAGGTGCCGGGGGTCTCGGTGGTGAACTTCCTGCGCACGGCCTACCGGGCGGTGAAGGGCCGGGAGATCTCCGCCCTGGCCTTCCGCAGGCACCTGAGGGAGAAGACGGCTCTCCTCGGCATCGACGACGCCATGGTGAACCGCTACGTGAACCAGGGGTTCTCGGGGGGTGAGAAGAAGCGGAACGAGGTCCTCCAGCTCGCCGTCCTCGAGCCGGAGGTCGCCATCCTCGACGAGACCGACTCGGGCCTCGACATCGACTCCCTGAAGGCGGTGGCCGCCGGGCTCAACACGATCATCGGGCCCCACCTGGGGGTGTTGATCATCACCCACTACCAGCGCATCCTGGAGTACATCACGCCCGACTTCGTCCACGTCATGATGGGGGGACGCATCGTGAAGTCGGGGGGCCCGGAGCTGGCCCGCGAGCTGGAGGCCAAGGGCTACGAGGGGCTTCGCCGGGAGCTCGGCCTGGAGGCGGGTGGGCCCGAGGGGGCCGACCGCGAGTGAGGGAGGCGCGGGTGCGATGTCGGTGACCGAGGAGCGCAGGCCGGGCGCGCTGGACGTCGCCCGGATCCGCCGCGATTTCCCCATCCTGTCCCGGACCGTCGGCGACAGGCCCCTGGTGTACCTGGACAGCGCCGCCACGGCCCAGAAACCCCGGTGCGTCATCGACTGCGAGCGCGAGTTCTACGAGCGGCACAACGCCAACGTCCACCGGGGCATCTACGCGCTCTCCGAGGAGGCCACCCAGCTCTTCGAGGAGGCCCGGGCCAAGCTCGCCGGCTTCCTGGGGGCCCCCTCCCCCGACACGATCGTCTTCACCCGGGGCACCACCGAGTCCATCAACCTGGTGGCTCACGGCTGGGGCCGGAAGTTCCTGCGGGAGGGGGACGAGGTCCTCCTCACCGACATGGAGCACCACTCCAACGTCGTCCCCTGGCAGCTGTGCGCCGGGGTCACCGGGGCCCGGCTCCGGTACATCCCCCTGACCGACGACGGGCTCCTCGACCTCTCCGAGCTGGGGTCCCTCCTCACCGAGCGGACCAAGCTGCTCGCCGTGACGGGCATGTCGAACGCCCTGGGGACCATGCCGCCCCTGCGGCAGCTGGTCGAGGCGGCCCACGCCGTGGGGGCCCTGGTCCTGGTGGACGGCGCCCAGCTCGTCCCCCACCACCCGGTGGACGTGACGGAGCTGGGCTGCGACTTCCTGGCCTTCTCCGGCCACAAGATGCTCGGACCCACGGCCTCGGGGGGGCTCTACGGCCGGCGCGCGCTGCTGGAGGCCATGGACCCCTTCCTGGGGGGCGGCGAGATGATCCTCGAGGTCCACCACGACCACGCCACGTGGAAGGAGGTCCCCTACAAGTTCGAGGCGGGGACCATGAACATCGCCCAGGAAGTGGCCCTGGGGGCGGCCGTGGACTACCTGGAGGGGGTGGGCATGGAGGCCGTCCGCGCGCACGAGGAGGAGCTCACGGCCTACGCCCTGGACCGGCTGATCGACGCGGGTGCCACCATCATCGGGCCCAAGGACGTCTCGGTGCGGGGCGGCGAGATCTCCTTCTGGTACAAGGACATCCACCCCCACGACCTGGCGACGGTCCTGAACGAGGAAGGGGTGGCCATCCGCGCCGGCCACCACTGCGCGCAGCTCGTCATGCGGAGGTTCGGGATCCCGGCCACGGCCCGGGCCTCCCTGTACCTCTACAACACGAAGGAGGAGGTGGACGCCCTGGTGGCCGCCCTGGCCAGGGCGGAGGAGGTCTTCGGCCTCTAGCGTAGACTGCCGTGGCCGGCGCGTCCCCGGCCCTGGAGGTGAACGTGGCCCTGGACGACATCTACAAAGAGGTCATCCTCGACCACTACAAGAACCCGCGGAACAAGCGGCCCATGCCCGAGGCGGAGTTTTCCTGCTCCCGCAACAACCCCCTCTGCGGTGACGAGGTGACGGTCTTCGTCCACCAGCGGGACGGGCGCATCGCCGCCGCCACCTTCCAGGGCTCGGGGTGCTCCATCTCCCAGAGCTCCGCGTCGATGATGACCGAGGCCATCCAGGGGAGGACCCTGGAGGACGCCCTCGCCCTGGCCGCCGAGTTCCGGGGGATGATGGCGGGCGAGGTGGATCCCGACGAGGACCGCCTGGGCGACCTGGTGGCCCTCAAGGGGGTCGTGAAGTACCCCATCCGGATCAAGTGCGCGGTCCTGGCCTGGGACGTGCTCCAGGAGGCCCTCCGGGACGCCGGGGGCCGGGCGGCCGGCGCCGCGTCCCACCCCGTCTGACCCGTGGTGGCGAGGGTCCTGGCGGCGGCCCCTGGTGAGGGCAGGGCGGCGGTGCCACCGGCGTTAGAGTGCGTGGGATGTTCCTCCGGGAGAACGAGGAGGGCCGGCGCATCGCGCCCCACCTCGAGCCCGGCGAGACGGTGCTGGACCTGGGGGCGGGGACGGGGCGGATGAGCCGCTGGCTCGCCAGGCGGGTCGGCGTGCGTCCGACCCTGTGCGACGTCGTCCCCTACGCCAACCGCGTCGAAACCCTGCCCTTCATCCACCAGACGGACCCCTTCCGCGTGCCGGTGGAGGAGCGCTCCTTCGACGCCGTGCTCATGATGTTCGTCCTCCACCACGTGGAGCGCTTCGAGGACCAGGGGCGGCTGGTGCGCGAGGCCCTGCGGATCGCGCGCCGGCGGGTGGTCATCGCCGAGGACACGCCGGCCACCCCGCTGGAGCGGGCCCTGAACGTCGCCTGGGACCGGGTCCTGAACTGGCGCCATGGCGTGCCCACGCCGTTCACCTTTCGTACCGTGGGGGGATGGGCCGAGCTGTTCCGTGCCGTGGGCGCGGACCTGGCCCACGTGGAGACCTACCGGCCCATGTGGCCGACCCTCAAGACCTACCCGCACACGCTGTTCGTGCTGGTGCCCCCGGGCCGGGAGGGCGTCTGACCGTGCGGGTGGTCTTCTCGGAGGACGGTCGCGACTTCGTCCGGCGGGACTGGTCCGACCTGGTGGCCGCGGACCCCGCGGCGACCTTCTTCCACACGCCGGCCTACCTGAAGCTGTACTGGGAAGAGTTCGGGGAGCGACCGGAGCACCTGCTGCTGGCCTTCGCCGAGGAGGGCGACGGGACGCAGGTGGGGGCGGTGGCCTTCGAGCGCATCGGGCGGACCCTCCGGTTCCTCGGGGGCACGGAGGTGACGGACTACATGGGGCCCGTGGCGGCCCCGGGCACCGAGGACGCCTTCGCCAAGGAGCTCCTGGCCGCCCTGGTGGCGCGGGACGACTGGGACGACGCCGACCTGCGGGGGCTCCCCGAGGACCGACCCTGGCTGGGGCGGCTGCGGGAGGCGGCCCGGGCGGTGGGCCTGGCGGCGGAGGTGGCCGACGACCGGGACGGGATCGCGCCGTACCTCCCGCTGCCCGGTTCCTTCGACGAGTACCTGGCGGGCCTGCCCGGGAAGCTGCGGCACGAGATCCGCCGCAAGGCCCGCCGGCTCGAGAAGGAGGTGGGCCCCCCGCGGATCAGCCGGGCCACGGAGGCCACCCTCGCCGAGCACCTGGACCGCTTCGTGGCGCTGCACCGGGGGAGCGAGGGTCCCAAGGGCGTGTTCATGAAGCCCGGCATGGAGATCTTCTTCCGGCGCCTGGGGGAGGCCCTCCTGCCCCGGGGGATCTTCAACCTGACGTTCCTCAAGGTGGGGGAGATCGGGGTCGCCGGGACCATCGGCTTCCGCTTCGAGGGCTGCTACTACCTCTACAACTCGGCCTTCGACCGCGCCTGGCGCCACCTCTCGCCGGGCATGGTCATGGTGGGGGAGGTCATCCGCATCGCCATCGAGTCCGGCTGCTCCGCCCTGGACCTGCTGAAGGGCGACTACGAGTACAAGTACCGGTTTGGGGCCTACCCCCGCCGGATCAGGCGGCTGGTCCTGCGGCGTCCCTAGGCCGGTGGCAGGTCGGCGGTGGCCAGGACCTCGCCGGTGTCCCGCACCCAGAGGCTGGCCCGGCTGAAGGACGACAGGTCCGTCGCGGTGACCAGCCAGCCCCAGGCCTCCCCGGCCTCGTCGAAGGCCATGGGCCGGAGGTCGATCTTGCGCCCGTCGGAGAGCAGGGTCACCACGGCCTCCCCCTGGGCCCCCGGCACCCGGGCCGACACCAGGACCCAGGACCGGCCCTCGGCGGACTCGTAGACGATGAGGTTCCCCTCCACGGCCCGGGGCCCGGCGGGCACCAGGGTCCCCACCCGGACGGCCTCCCCGCCCAGGGCCTGGAGGAATGCCTCGTAGCGCAGGGCCCGCTCCTCGTACCGGTCGGCCCGGCGGTCGGAGGCCACGCCCCAGGCCACGGAGGCGGCGAGGACGAGGACCGCGACGACCGCCGCGGCTCGGGCGAGGGGAACCCGCCGCCCCGGACGGGCCGCCTCCTCCGACCACTCCTCCTCCAGGACCCGCAGGACCCGCTCCCGCAGCTCCGGCGGGGGCGTGGCGTCGTGGGCGGCCCGGGCGAAGGTGGTGAGGCCCTCCTCCAGGGCCGACAGCTCCCTGCGGCAGGCCGCGCAGCCGCGCACGTGGCGGCGGACCCGGGCCGCCTCCTCGGCGGCCAGGGCGCCGAGCAGGTGCTCGGCCAGCCGGTCCTGGACCTCCTCACACCTCACGGTGCTCCTCCAGGGCCTCCCGGAGCCGGAGCAGTGCCGACCGGATCCTGGTCTTCGCGGTGCCGAGGGGGATGCCTTCCAGCTCCGCCACCTCGGCACTGGTCTTGCCGCCGAAGTAGGCGAGCTCCAGGGCCGCCCGCTGCTCGGGGGAGAGGGACTCCATGGCCCGCCGGGCGCGATCGGCGAGGTCGGCCACCTCCGCGGCGTCCTCGGGTCCCGGGTGGCCGCTGGCCTCGGCGGGTGGACCCAGGGCTTCCAGGGACCGGGCCTCGAGGACCCGCCGCCGCAGGGCATCGATGGCCAGGCTCCGCGCGACGAGCAGCACCCACGTGTCGAGCCGGCCCCTGGAGGGCTCGAAGCGGTCGGCGCTCCTCCACAGCTTCACGAAGGTGTCCTGGACCAGGTCCTGGGCCGCGGCGTCGCTCCCCAGCATCACGACCCCCAGGCCGTAGATGCGGGAGGCGAACCGGTCGTAGAGGGCCTCCGCAGCCCGCGGGTCGCGCCGGGCGAAGGCCCGCATGAGGGCCGCGTCCGACCCGCCGTCACGCACGCGCACGCCACGCACGGTACCCGTGGAGGAGTACGGATGAAATCCCCCCAGGGCTCGCGGCCGGGCCGGGTCAGGGGACGGCGCGGACGTGGCGCAGGATGGCCAGGGCGAGGCCCTCGTCGCCGCCCATGACCAGCGTGCCCTGGTCGAGGAAGGGACCCGGCGCCGACCGCCCCGTGGCCACCAGGGCGAAGGCATGACCCCGGCCGTGGATGAAGGCGTCGGCCCTCTTGTCCTGGGCCGGGGTCTCCCTGGCCGAGAGGGCCCGGTGCCACCGGCCCCCGCCGGCGCCCTCCAGCTCCACCAGGACGCTCGCCCCGGGGAACGCGAGCCCCGCCCGGGACAGGGCCCAGGGCAGCATCCGAACGGCCAGGTCGTTCGTGAGGTGGATGGGCCAGTGCTGCACGCGGGCCTCCATGCCGGCCCCCGCCCTGATGTCCTCCCCGTGGACCCACCACTCCACGACCCGGGACTGGACCAGGTAGCGGACACCGATGTCGCCGGCCAGCCACTCCACCCGTCGGGAGACCCAGGCCACCTCGTCCAGGCCGGCCGCCAGGGCGAGCAGGGCGTCGGCGGCCCTGCCCCACTCCACCAGGACGTCCCGGACGGGTCGCTCGGCCCGGCGGGCCACGGCCACGTCGTTGAACCCGTCCACCGAGAAGGCCTCGCCCTTCGCCAGGGAGCGCCGGTAGGCGAGGAGCTCCGCCGGCTCCTGGCCGGCCAGGATCTGGGCCGCGGCGGTGTCGTGGGCGGCGAGGTGGGCCACGACGTCCCGGTTCCACCACCCCGGGCAGCCGCTGGGGAGCTCCCACCGGTCGGGCGGGACGGCCTGGATGGTGCGGCCCAGGGCCTCCCGCTCGGCCCGGGCGGCGGCGACCAGCTCGTCCTTGGCCAGGGTCACGTCGTCGCCTGGCGGATCGTACCATCGGCGGGATGCGGGTCCTGGTGGCGCCCGACAAGTTCCGCGGCACCCTCACGGCCTCCCAGGCCGCCCGGGCGGTGCGGGCCGGCTGGCTCCGCTCCCGGCCGGGGGACGAGGTGGAGGCGGTCCCCATGGCCGACGGCGGCGAGGGGACCCTGGACGCGCTCGTGGCGGCGCTCCGGGGCGAGGTTCGCCACGAGCGGGTCACCGGTCCCCTGGGGAGGCCGGTGGTGGCGGCCTACGGGCTGGCGTCGACCTCCCGGGGCCTCACGGCGGTGGTCGAGATGGCCCGGGCCTCGGGGCTGGCCCTGGTCCCCGAGGGGCGGCGGGACGTGAAGCGGGCCACCACCCGGGGGACGGGGGAGCTCATCCGGGCTGCCCTGGGCTGCGGCCCCCGGGAGGTCGTGGTGTGCCTGGGAGGCAGCGCCACGAACGACGGCGGGGCCGGGATGGCCCAGGCCCTGGGGGCCCGGCTCCTGGACGCCCGGGGGCGGGAGATCGGACCCGGGGGGGCGGCCCTCCTGGACCTGGCGCGGGTGGACGCCACGGCCCTCGCCGCGCTCGTCCGGGGGGTCCGGTTCGTGGCCGCCACCGACGTGGACAACCCCCTCGTCGGCCCCGCGGGGGCCTCGGCGGTCTACGGGCCCCAGAAGGGGGCGAGCCCCGAGGACGTGGTGCTCCTGGACCGGGCCCTGGCCCACTACGCCGCCGTCCTGCACCGGGACCTCGGGATTGACGTCCGGGAGGTTCCGGGGGCGGGGGCCGCCGGGGGGCTGGGCGCGGGGCTCATCGCCTTCCTGGGGGCGCACGTGCGCCCGGGGGCGGAGGTGGTCATGGAGGCCGTGGACCTCCCGCGGCGCATCGAGGCCGCCGACCTCGTCGTCACGGGGGAGGGGAAGCTGGACGCCCAGTCCCTCCGGGGCAAGACCGTGGCCGGGATCCTCCGGGTGGCCAGGGACGCCGGCCGCCCGGTGGTGGTCCTCTGCGGTCGGGCGGAGGTGCGGCCCCCGGGGGCCCGGGTGGCCTCCCTGGTGGAGCGGTTCGGGGAGGACCGGGCCCTCCGCGACACGTCCGGGGCCCTGGCCGACCTGGCGGCGGAGGTCGCGGCGGACGCCGAGGGGGTAGCCTCGGGGCCGTGAGCCGCGCCCTGAGACGGTTCCAGGAGGCCGCCCGAGCCGCGGGCCTGTCCGTCGAGGTCGTGCGCTTCCCCCAGGGGACGCGGACGGCCCAGGACGCGGCGCGCGCCATCGGCTGCTCGGTGGCCCAGATCGTGAAGTCCATGGTCTTCGTCGCCGACGGTGAGCCGGTGGTGGCCCTCACGTCGGGGGCCAACCGGGTGGACGCGAAGCGCCTGGCCGCCGTGCTCGGCGCCGGAGACGTCCGGCGGGCGACGCCCGAGGAGGTGCGGGAGGCCACGGGGTTCGCCATCGGGGGCACGCCTCCCCTGGGCTACCCGCGGCCCCTCCGGGTGGTCCTCGACCAGCACCTGCTGGCCCAGGAGGAGGTCTGGGCGGCCGCCGGGACGCCCGACACCGTCTTCCGTACGACCCCGGGGGAGCTGGCGCGGGTGGCGGGTGCCACCCCGGCCGCCTTCGTCGAAACCCGATCTGGGGGGTCGGTTTCGGCGCCCGGGACGGGTAGAATGGCGCGAGTCGAGGAGGGAGAAGGGGACCCATGATCCGGCTGACCGAGGCCGCTGCGGGCAAGGTGAGGGAGCTCCTGCAGGAGGAGGGGCGGGACGACATCGCGCTGCGGGTGGCCGTCCAGCCGGGCGGGTGCTCGGGCCTGCGCTATGCCATGTACCTCGACGACCAGATCGGGGACGGCGACCTCACCGACGAGCAGTTCGGGGTGCGGGTCGTCGTGGACCGCATGAGCGCCCCCTACCTGTCGCAGGCCACCGTCGACTTCGTGGACTCCCTGGAGGCCTCGGGGTTCACCATCGACAACCCGCTGGCCCAGGGGACCTGCGCCTGCGGTCACTCCTTCCACTAGCCTGGCGCTGGCCCCGGCGCCGGGAGCCCTGCGCTGCCGGGGGGGCAGCCCCCCGACGGGCCTCGGTCCGGACGCTGGCCCCGGGGGCCGCCCGCGACGGGGATCAGACGATCTCCGCGCCGGCCTCCCGCATGGCCTCGAGGGCCCGCTCGCCGTCCCCGG
>CAYVCH010000066.1:0-11130 GCA_964449755.1 uncultured Actinomycetes bacterium | reverse complement strand
GCAGAACGCAAGCTTCCCAAGCTTGAGACGGGGGTTCGATTCCCCTCGCCCGCTCCGGTCTTCCGCCGCTAGCGGGCCCGCTGGGGCGCGGGGCGCGGCGGCGAGGCGAGGACGGCGGGTGCCGTGGGGCAGAGGTCGGCCAGGGGGCAGCTCCCGCACCGGGGACGGCCCGCCTTGCAGATCTCCCGGCCCAACCGGATGAGCCCCACGTGGAGCGCCACCCGCAGCCCGTCCGGGGAGAGGTCGTGCAGGGTCCGGTGGGCGGCCTCGGCGGAGGCCCGGGCCGGCAGAAGCCCCAGGCGGGCCGAGACCCGGTGGACGTGGGTGTCCACGGGGATCACGTCCCGCCCCAGGGAGAAGGCGAGGACCACGGCGGTCGTCTTCGGCCCCACCCCCGGGAGCGACGACAGGTACTCCCGGACCTCCCCGTCGGAGGCCCGCCGCATCCAGGACAGGTCGAAGGCCCCCTCCCGGGCCCGGATCTCCCGGAGGATGGCCAGGATCCGGGGGGCCTTGACCCCCGCCAACCCGCCGGGGCGGATGGCCTCGGCCACCTGGGCCACCGAGGCGCCGCAGAGCGCCCCCCAGCTCGGAAACCGCTCCCGCAGGCGGCCGTAGGCCCGGGAGCTGTTGGCGTCGCTCGTGTTCTGCGACAGGACGGCGAGGACGAGTTCCTCCAGGGGGTCGCTCCGTCGGGGCGGCGCGAGGGTGCCGAAGCGCGCCGACAGGCGGCGGTGGATCAGGCGGAGCAGCCGGCGGTCGGGGGCGGTCACGTCACCGGCAGCCTACGACGACCGGTGCGCTGGAGCGACCGAGCCAGCCCCCGCCGGAGGGCCCGATCAGGCGTCGGGGTAGAAGTTCCGGAACCGGGTGAGCTCGGGCTGGAACGTGAGCTGGATCGTGCCCGTCGGCCCGTTGCGATGCTTGGCGACGATGAGATCGGCCACATTGCGCTTGGCTGGGTCTAGGTCGTCCCGGTGGATGAAGATGACGACGTCGCTGTCCTGTTCCAGCGCCCCCGACTCGCGCAGGTCCGAGAGCTGGGGCCGCTTGTCCTGGCGCCGCTCGGGGTCGCGGTTCAGCTGCGACACCGCCACCACGGGGATGTCCAGCTCCTTCGCGAGGAGCTTCAGGCTCCGGCTGATCTGGGCGATCTCCTGCTGGCGGTTCTCCACCCGCTGGTGGTGGGCCATGAGCTGCAGGTAGTCGACGACGATGAGGGAGAGGCCCTGGGGGCTCGCCCGCATCCGGCGGGCCTTGGCCCGGATGTCCACGATCGTGACGTTGCCCGAGTCCACGATGAACAGGGGCAGGTCGTGGAGGACCTCGGCGGCCTGGACGACCCGCGACCAGTCCTCGGCGGCCACCCGCTTGTTGCGGATGCGGTCCCAGGGGACCCGGGCCTCGCCGCACAGCAGGCGCATCCCGATCTCCCACCGCGACATCTCCAGGGAGAACAGGGCCACGGGGAGCCCGGCCACGGCGACGTTGCGGGCCACGTTGGTGACGAAGGAGGACTTCCCGATGCCGGGCCGGGCCGCCACGATGACGAGGTTCCCCCGCTGGAGGCCGGAGAGCAGCACGTCCAGGTCCCGGAAGCCCGTGGGGAGCCCCGAGTACGGGGCCTCCCGGTTCTGGATGTGCTCCAGGTCCACCATGGCCTGGTCCACCAGCTCCCGGATCCGGACGATGTCCTGGCGATCCTCGCGGCGGGCGACCTCGTAGATGCGCTGCTCGGCCTGGTCGGCCAGGGCCTGGGGATCCTCGGGGGTCTGGTAGGCCGCCTCCATGATCTCCCCGGCCGCCGCGATCAGCCGGCGAAGGAGCGCAGCCTGGGACACGATGCGCGCGTAGTGAGCCGCCGAGGCGGGCGTGGGGACCTGGTCCACCAGGTCCCGCACGTACAGGGGGCCGCCCACCTCCTCGAGGAGGCCCTGGCGCTTCAGGGCCTCCACGGCGGTGACCACGTCCACCGGCTCGCCCCGGCCGTAGAGGTCCCGGAGGACGGCGAAGATCTTCCCGTGGGCGGAGCGGTAGAAGTCGTCGGGCTGGAGGACCTCGACGACCTCGGCGATGGCCTCGGCGGAGAGCATCATCGAGCCCAGGACCGACTGCTCCGCCTCCAGGTTCTGGGGCGGCAGCCGCTCCGGACGGAGCCTGCGAACCTCCTCAATGGGCCGGGCCAACCATCTCCCCCTCATACCCCGCCTACCGGCCCGCCCAGCCTAGGGACGGGCCGTCCAGATTGCTTCCACAGCGGACCCTGTGGGTAACTCCGCCGCAGGTCGCACCCGAAGATTCCCTGTCATACCGCCTCCCACCTGCACCCGGGCCTGTGGGCGCCCCTGGGGACGGTTGGGGAATACCGCGCCCCTCTGACATCGAGCCATCGCCCCTGGTCGCGGGCGTCGGGAAGGGAGCGTGGCGGCGGCTACTCGGCCGGGACCACCTCGACCCGGACGACGGGGTCCACCCCGGCGAACAGGTGCACACGGACCTCGTGAACCCCGAGGCTCCGAATGGGCTGCTCCAGGTGGATGTCGTGCCGATCCACCTTGACCCCGGCCTGCCGCTCCATCTCCTCGGCCAGGTCCGACGCGGTGATGGAGCCGAAGAGCTTGCCCTCCTCGCCGGCCCTGGCCGTGACCGTGACGGGGGCCGCGGTGAGCCTGGACGCCAGGGCCTCGGCCTCGGCCCGGGCCCGGGCCGTCCGCAACTCGTGGGCCCGGCGCAGGCTCTCGGCCTGCTTCAGCGCGCCCCTGGAGGCCTTCACCGCGAGGCCCCGCGGAACGAGGTAGTTGCGGGCGTAGCCGTCGGCCACCTCCACCACGTCCCCCGGGGCCCCCAGCTTCTCGACGGGCTTTTGCAGGATGACCTTCATCGGGTGGCGTAGGGCAGCAGGGCCATCTCGCGCGCGTTCTTGATGGCGGCGGCCACGTCCCGCTGGTGCTGGGCGCAGTTGCCGGTCACCCGGCGCGCGCGGATCTTGCCCCGCTCCGAGATGAACTTCCGCAGCATCGTCACGTCCTTGTAGTCGACGTACCCGATGCGGTCCTTGCAGAAGACGCAGACCTTCTTCTTCTGCTTCTTCTGCCAGCCCTTGTCGTCCTTCTCCTGCTTCTTCTTCTTCTTGTTCTTGCTCGTCTTACTCGGCATCCAGCGGTGTTTCCTCCTCCGGTCCGCCGGAACCCACGGGGACCCGCTCGGCCCAGTCGCCGCCCGACCGCTGGCGGCGTTCCACCCTGGCCGTGGCCCACCGCAGGCTCGGCCCCACCTCGTCGGCCTCGATCTCCACGGCGGTGCGGCGCTCCCCCTCCTGGGTCTCCCAGGAACGCCACTGGAGGCGCCCCGCCACGATCACCCGGGTCCCCCGGGTCAGGGACTCGGCCACGTTCTCGGCCAGGGTGCGCCAGGCGTTGACGGCGAAGTACGAGGTCTCGCCGTCCCGCCACTGCCCGGCCTCGTCCCGGAACCGCCGGTTGACGGCCACCCGGAACTTGCACACGGCCGCGCCGTTCGGCGTGTACCGGAGCTCGGGGTCGTCGGTCAGGTTCCCCACGATGAGCACCTGGTTGTCGTTGGCCACCTGCATCACCACCTCGCCTCGGTCACTCCCCGGCGGGATGGCGCCGCCCGGGGAGGGGGAAGGTCTACGCCGCCCGCACCACGACCTTGTGCCGGATCACCTCGTCGGTCAGGTGCAGCGCCCGCTCCAGCTCGGCAACGGCACCCGGGGGCGCCCTGAACTCGACCACCAGGTAGTACCCCTCGGCCCGCTTGGCGATGGGGTATGCCAGGCGCCGCCGTCCCCACCGGTCCACCCGGGTCACCTCGCCCCCGTCCTCGCCCACGAGGCGCGTGATGCGGTCCACGACCCCGCCGACCACCGACTCCTCGGCCTCGGCGGGCAGGATGAGCATGACCTCGTACTGTCGCAACCCACCTCCTCCGGTCTGGGCGGCCCCCCTGGGGGAGCAGGAGTGGACGCCCAGAGTCTACCCGGTTCCCCTCGGGCCGACTCTAGCACCGGGGTCCGACACGAAAGGCCCCGGACCCTGGCCCGTCCCGGCGCCGGCTCGCCGGCCTCCCCACCGGCGCCCACCCGGCGTACACTGGGGGCACGCCGTGCACTCGAGGAAGGAGGCGCGAGCCATGCCCGTCACCGTTCACGACCTCCGGACCTGGAAGGCTCAGGGGAAGCGGTTCGTCATGCTGACCGCCTACGACTTCCCCACCGCCCGGATCCTGGACGAGGCCGGGGTCCCGGTCCTGCTGGTCGGAGACTCCGTCGGCAACAACGTCCTGGGCTACGAGAACACCCTCCCGGTCACCATGGAGGAGATGCTCCACCACACCCGCGCCGTGGCCCGCGGGACCCGCAACGCCCTCGTCGTGGGCGACATGCCCTTCCTCTCCTACCAGCCCTCCCTGGAGGAGGGCATCCGCAATGCGGGACTGTTCCTCAAGGCGGGCGCCCACGCGGTGAAGATCGAGGGGGCCCAGGTGGAGCTCACCGAGCGCCTCGTCGAGCTTGGGATCCCGGTCATGGGCCACATCGGCCTCACGCCCCAGTTCGTCCACGCCATGGGTGGGTACCGGGTGCAGGGACGCACGGAGGAGGCGGCCCGCCGGCTGGCCCACCAGGCCGAAGCCCTGGAGAAGGCGGGGGTCTTCTCCATCGTCCTCGAAGGCGTGCCCACGGGGGTGGGCCGCGCGATCACCGCGTCCGTGTCGGTGCCCACCATCGGCATCGGGGCCGGTCCGCACTGCGACGCCCAGGTGCTCGTGGTGAACGACCTGCTGGGCCTGAACGAGCGGGTGCCCAGGTTCGCGAAGGCCTACGCGAACTTGAGGGAGCAGATCGCCGAGGCCGCCCGGGCCTTCGCCCGCGAGGTCGAGGAGGGGACCTTCCCGGACGCCGCCCACTCCTACGACTGAACCCCCGGCGGCGGGGTTCGGGAAACCGGGGCGTGCGTGCGCCTACGACCTCCGTCCGGAGCCCCTGGCGCCCCTGCTCGAGGAGGCGGTGACGGGGGCCCGCCTGGGCGAGCACCCCATCACGGTCGAGGCCGACCGGGATCTGGTAGCGACCGTGGTCACCTTGCCGGAGGGGGGACGGCGGCGGTCCGGCGCGGGCGCCGCCGACGCATCCGTGGCTGCCGGCGGCGGGGCCGCTACCCCCCCGGCCGCTCCCCTCCCCCCGCGAGCGAGCGGCGGCGCGGCTTCCCCGAGGCCGTGCGCGGCAGCGCCTCCACCACCACCACCTCCCGGGGCGCCTTGAAGCGGGCCAGCCGCTCGCCCACCGCCCGGCGGAGCTCCTCCAGGGACGGAGGCGAGGCCGGGTCGGTCGGCACCACGAAGGCCACCACCCGTTGCCCCCACTCGTCGTCCGGGCGCCCCGCGACCGCGACGTCGGCCACCCCCGGGTGGGCGCGGAGGGCCGCCTCCACCTCCGCCGGCCAGACCTTCTCGCCGCCGGACCGGATGCACTCGTCGAGCCGCCCGTGGACCTCCAGGCGGCCTTCGGCGTCCACGGACCCGCCGTCCCCCGTGTGCAGCCAGCCCCCCCGGAGGGCCCGGACGGTGGCCCGAGGCTCGCCCCGGTACCGCCGCATCAGGGTGGGGCCCCGCAGGAGCACCTCGCCCCCCTCCCCCACCCGCACCTCGGTGCCGGCGAGGGGGAACCCGTCGTAGACCACGCCGCCGCAGCTCTCGGTCAGGCCGTAGGTGGCCACCACCCGGGCCCCGGCCGCCGCCGCCCGGCCACGGAGGTCCGGGTCCAGCCCCGCGCCGCCCACCAGGACCGCCCGGAAGCGGGCCAGGTCGGCCCCGGCGTCGAGGAGCCGCCGCAGCATCGTCGGCACCAGTGCGACCAGCGAAGGACCCCGGGCCGCCTCCACGGCCCCGGCGTCGAAGCCGGGGAGGACCACCACCGGCGCACCGAGGAGCACTCCCCGGAGGAGGACCAGGAGGCCGCCGATGTGGGCCGGCGGCAGGCAGCACAGCCACCCGTCGCCGGGCCCGACCCCCAGGGCCTCCGCCGAGGCACGAACCGCCGCCTCCACCGCACCCCGGGAGAGCTCCACGAGCCGGGGGGCGCCGGCGGTCCCCGAGGTGGCCACCACCAACGCGATGTCGGGCTCGACGGCAAGGCCCCCGGGGAGGGGGGCGAGCCCCCCCTCGTCGACCACGTGGGTCGGTCGCGCCGCCTGGAGCAGCGCCCGGACCTCGGGCTCGGCCAGCCGGTGGTCCACCGGGAAGGCGGCGGCCTGCGCCTCCCACAGGCCGGCGAGGACCGGGAGCCACCCGCCCCCCGGCGGCAGCCTCAGGGCCACCAGGTCCCCCGGGCCCAGGACGGTCAACTCGCCCGGCCGGGGGCCCGCGGCCCGCCGCCCGCCCCGCGCGTGGTTCCCCGCTCCCGGCACATCCGGTAGGCTAGCGGACCGTACGAGTGCGCGCTCTCGGAGTGATCGGTCGATGAATCGGAACCCCATCCGACGGGCCCTGAACTGGCGAGCCTCCGGCGACTACCAGGACATCCGCTACGAGACCGCCGAGGGGATCGCAAAGCTCACCATCAACCGTCCGGAGGTCCGCAACGCCTTCCGGCCGAAGACCCTCTTCGAGCTGGCCCACGCCTTCGAGACGGCCCGGGACGACCCCGCCGTCGGCGTCGTGGTCCTGACCGGCGAGGGGCCCGAGGCCTTCTGCTCCGGCGGGGACCAGCGGGTCCGGGGGGACGACGGCTACGTCGACGAGGGAGGCGTCGGGCGGCTGAACGTCCTGGACCTGCAGGTCCAGATCCGGCGGCTGCCAAAGCCCGTGGTGGCCATGGTGGCCGGCTACGCCGTGGGCGGCGGCCACGTCCTGCACCTGGTCTGCGACCTCACCATCGCCGCCGAGAACGCCCGGTTTGGCCAGACAGGGCCCCGGGTGGGCTCCTTCGACGCCGGGTTCGGAGCCGGGCTCCTGGCCCGCACCATCGGGCTCAAGCGAGCCAAGGAGGTGTGGTTCCTCTGCCGCCAGTACGACGCCCACCAGGCCCTGGCCTGGGGCCTGGTGAACGCCGTGGTCCCCCTGGAGCGGCTGGAGGAGGAGACGGTGGCCTGGTGCCGGGAGATGCTCGCCCTGTCGCCCCTCGCCCTGCGCCTGCTGAAGGCGGGCTTCAACGCCGACATCGACGGGCTCACCGGCGTCCAGCAACTGGCCGGCGACGCCACCCTCCTGTACTACATGTCGGAGGAGGCCCAGGAGGGCCGCGACGCCTACCTGGAGAAGCGCCCGCCCGACTTTCGCCGGTTCCCCCGCCGCCCGTGACCCGACTGGCCGTCTGGTGGCATGGGGCCCGTCCGCGGACCCTGAGCGCGAGCGTCGCGCCGGTGCTGGTGGGCACGGCGGCCGCCGGGACCGTGACCGCATGGCGGTTCCTGGCCGCTCTCCTGGTGGGCGTGGGTCTTCAGGTGGCCGTCAACTACGCCAACGACTACTTCGACGGGGTCCGCGGCGTCGACGCACCCGGCCGGCTGGGGCCGCCCCGCCTGACGTCCTCCGGCATGGCCTCACCCCGGGCCGTAGCCGTGGCCGCGGGCGTCTCCGTGGCCGTCGCCGGCCTGGCCGGCCTGGCCCTGGCGGCGGCCACCAGCCTCTGGCTCCTGCCCCTGGGGGCGGCGGCCATGGCCGCCCTGGTCCTGTACTCCGGCGGACCCAGGCCCTACGGGGCGCTGGGCCTGGGCGAGGTCATGGTCTTCGTCTTCTTCGGCCTCCTGGCCACCGCGGGCAGCGCTTACGTGCAGGTCGAGCGGGTCCCTGCCGCCGCCTGGTGGGGCTCGCTGCCCATGGGGCTCCTGGCCGTGGCCATCCTGCTCGCCAACAACCTGCGGGACATCCCCACCGACGCAGCCACGGGAAAGCGCACCCTGGCCGTCCGCCTGGGCGACCGGAGGACCAGGCAGCTGTACCGGGCCGCGGTGGTGGCTGCCTTCGTCGCCGTCCTCGCCGGGGTCGCGGTGGAGGCGGTCTGGCCCGGGGCCGGCCTGTCTGCCTGGACCCTCCTGTCCCTGGCCGCGGCGGCCCCGGCCGCCGCCCCGTGGGGCGCGGTGGCCACCGCCCAGGGCCGGGACCTCATCCCGGTCCTCACCGGAACGGCCCGGCTGCAGGCGACCTTCGCGGTCCTCCTCGCCGTGGCCCTGTGGGTGGCACGGGCGACGTGAACGACGGCGACCTGGCGCTCGCGTGCTGCTCGCTGCTGGTGGACGAGCTCGTCCGGGGCGGGCTCCGCCACGCCTGCCTGTCCCCGGGCTCCCGCTCGACCCCGCTGGCCCTGGCCCTCGCCCGCCACCCGGCGGTGCGGCTTCACGTCCTCGTGGACGAGCGGGCCTCGGCCTTCTTCGCCCTGGGCCTGGCCAAGGCCACCGCCCAGCCGGTGGCCGTGGCCTGCACCAGCGGCACCGCGGCCGCCAACTTCCTGCCCGCCGTGGTCGAGGCCCACATGGCGAGGGTCCCCCTCCTGGCCCTCACCGCCGATCGGCCCCCCGAGCTCCGCGGCGTCGGCGCCAACCAGACCATCGACCAGGTGGGCCTCTACGGCCGCTACCCCCGGTGGTCGGTGGATGCCCCGGTCCCCGAGACGGGTCCCCGGGCCGCGGCCACCTGGCGCGCCCTGGGGGCCAGGGCCGTGGCCGAGTCCCTGGGGCCGCCGCCCATGCCGGTACACCTGAACCTGCCCTTCCGCGAGCCCCTGGTCCCCCGGGGCCAGCGGGTGGACCTGGGCCCCGGCACCGAGGGCCGTCCCGGGGGGCGGCCGTGGCCCACCCGCCGCCGGCGGCCACCGCCCCCCGATCCCCAGGTCGAGGCGGCCCGCCTGGCTGCCGAGATGGAGGTGGCCGAGCGGGGCGTGGTGCTGGCTGGCAGCCTCCGGGTCCCGGCGGGCCCCATCCCGGAGCTGGCCCGGGCCGCGGGCTGGCCGCTCCTGGCCGAACCGACCTCGGGCCTGCGCCTCCCCGGGGCAGCCCTGGCCGCCGGCCAGCACCTGCTGGCCGACTCGTCCTTCGTGGCCAGCCACCGCCCCGACGTCGTCCTCCAGCTCGGGGCGGCCCCCACCTCCCGGCCGGCCCTGGCCCTGGTCGCCGAGGTCCCCCGGCTGCTCATCGTGGACCCCGACGGGCTGGTCGCCGACCCCCACCGCCGGGCCGCCTGGACGGCCAGGTCGGATCCGGCCACCCTGGCCCGGGCGACCCTGGGCCTGCTGCGGGCCCGGCCGGAGACCCCCTGGCTGGCGGCCTGGCGCAGGGCCGACGCCCGGGCCCGGGAGGCCGTGGACGCCCTCCTGGACACCTGGGAGGAGCCCTTCGAGGGACGCGTCGCCCGGGACCTGGCGGCGGCCCTCCCCGCGGGCTCCACCCTGGTGGTGGGGTCCTCCATGCCCGTGCGCGACCTGGACGCCTTCATGCGCCCCCGGGAGGGGGTCCGGGTGCTGGCCAACCGAGGCGCCAGCGGCATTGACGGGACCGTCTCCACGGCCCTGGGAGCCGCGACGGCGAGCCATCCGACCTTCGCCCTGCTGGGAGACCTCGCCCTGGTCCACGACGTCGGGTCCCTCCTCTGGTGGGGGCGCCGGGGCCTGGCCGCCGTGCTGGTGGTGCCCAACAACGGCGGCGGTGGCGTCTTCTCCCTCCTTCCCCAGCGAGACCTGGCCGAGTACCTCGACCTGTTCGTCACCCCCCACGGCCTGGACCTGGCCCGGCTGGCCGCCGCCGCCGGCGCCGGCCACGTCCGGGTGGAACGGGCGGGGGACCTCGTCCCGGCCGTGGGCCGGGCCGCCGCCGACGGGGGACTCCAGCTGGTGGAGGTCCTCTCCGACCGCGAGCACAACGCCGCCCGCCACCACGAGGTGCGCGCGGCCGTGGCCCGGGCCCTGCGGAGGGCCGGGTAGCCGCGCCCCTGAGGGCGGCTCGGCCGCGAGCGGCGCGCAAGGCCCTGCGCCCACCCCCTCCGGGCCGACCGGCCAGCCGAGTCCCAGAGGGCGGCTAGCCCCAGCGGAGGGAGTCGAGGAAGGCCCGAAACTTCCGCTCTGTCTCCTCCAGCTCGCCCTCGGGCTGCGAGCCCGCCACCACGCCAGCCCCCGCGAACACGGTCGCCCCTTCCCCGGTCAGCTCGGCGCAGCGCAGGGCGATGGCCCAGTCCCCGTCCCCCGCCGCATCCACCCAGCCCACCGGCCCCGCATACCAGCCGCGGTCGAAGGGCTCCAGGGCCGCGATGAGGGAGCGGGCGGCCTCCCTGGGCGTGCCGCACACGGCGGGGGTCGGGTGGAGGGCGGCGGCCAGCTCCAGGGCCGATGGCGCCGGTTCCCGGAGACGACCCCGGAACCGGGTGCACAGGTGCCAGACGTTGGCGGTGCCGAGGAGCACGGGCTCGCGGTCGGCGGTGAGCTCAGCGCAGAAGGGGCGCAGGGCCTCGGCCACGGCCTCGGCAACGGCGGCGTGCTCCTCGCGGTCCTTGGCCGAGGCCAGGAGGGCCTCGGCGGAGGCCCGGTCCTGGCCGGGGTCCCCCGACCGCGGTGCCGAGCCGGCCAGGGGCTCGGCCCTCACCTCCCGTCCCCGGCGGCTCACCAGCAGCTCGGGGCTGGCTCCCACCAGTACCCCCCGGGCGGTGGGGACGGCGAAGGCGAAGCAGCCCGGATCCACCGCCCGCAGCCGCCAGAGCAGCGCCCGGGGATCCAGCGGGCGGCCGGCCCGCACCACCAGGCCGCGGGCCAGCACCACCTTCCGCAGCTCCCCCGCCAGGATGCGACGGACGGCCTCGGCCACGGCCGCCCGGTAGGCTCCATGGTCCGGGACGGGCACCAGCTGGACCTCCCGGAAGGCCTCGCGGGGCACGGGCCGGCCCCGCCACCCCTTGGGGACCGCCCGGCCGGCCGGGCCTCCGCCTTGACTGAGGGCCCAGGTCTCCCCCGGCGAGGTCCTCCGCACCACCGTGGCCGGAACGACCAGCTCACCCGCGACCTCTCCGGCGAACGGAAGCGCCCCCACGGCCACCGGCGGCGGGGCTCCCGGCTCCCACGACAGCCCCCGCAGGGCCGCGGCCACCTCCGCCGCGGCCCGGGCCACCTGGGCGGGGCCGGGTGGGACCGGC
>CAYVCH010000065.1:8787-11146 GCA_964449755.1 uncultured Actinomycetes bacterium | reverse complement strand
CCCCGATGCCCTGGAGGTGGCGGCCGAGGCGGGGGTCACGGCCGCGATCCACCCCGGTGGCTCCGTCCGCGACGCCGAGGTGCTGGCCGCCGCCGAGGCCCGGCGGATGGCGGTGGTCGTCACCGGCCGCCGCCACTTCCGCCACTGACCTGCCCCCACCCCAGCTGACCGGGGGTCCGCGGCGGTGCCGGCCCGCTGCTTCCAGGGCCGGACGGCTCGGGTACGATGCCCGCGTGGGAGCGAGGGTCCTGGACGGGAGGGCCATCGCCGCCGAGATCCGGGCGGAGGTGGCCGAGCGGGTGAAGGCCCTCCAGGAGCGGGGCATCACCCCGGGCCTGGCCGCCGTCTTCATCGGGGAGGACGAGGCCTCCCGGGTCTACGTGGGGGCCAAGCACAAGGCCTGCGCCGACGTGGGGATCCGCTCCGAGCAGATCGACCTGCCCGCCTACGTCACCGAGGGCGAGCTGCTGGCCACTATCCGCCGCCTCAACCGCGACCCCGAGGTCCACGGGATCATCGTGCAGATCCCCATCCCCCCCCACATCTCCGAGCTGGCCGTGCAGGAGACCATCGACCCCATGAAGGACGTGGATGGCCTCCACCCCGTGAACGTGGGCCTCATGGTCCGCGGGGAGCCCCGGTTCCCGCCGGCCACGCCCTACGGGATCGTGGAGCTGCTCCTCAGGTCGGGGGTGGAGCTCGAGGGGGCCGAGGTCGTGGTGGTCGGCTACGGCGAGCTGGTGGGAGCCCCCCTCTCCATCATGCTGGCCCAGGACTCGATCCGGGGCAACGCCACCGTCACCATCTGCCACGTCAAGACCCGGGACCTGGCCGCCCACACTCGCCGGGCGGACATCCTGGTGGCCGCGGCGGGGATTCCCGGGATGATCACGGCGGACATGGTGAAGCCCGGCGCCGTGGTGGTGGACGTGGGCGTTCACCGAACGGACGGGGGGCTCGTCGGCGACGTCCGCTTCGACGAGGTGGCGGAGGTGGCCGGCGCCATCACGCCGGTCCCCGGCGGGGTGGGCCCCATGACCGTGGCCATGCTCCTCGTGAACACCGTGAGCGCCGCCGAGGCCCGAGTGTTCCGGCATTGACGGGGACCGGGAGCCGCCTGGCGCGGCTTTTGGCCTCGGGGGCCTTCTGTGTGACGGCCGAGGTGGTCCCACCCGCCTCCGCCGATCCGCGCTCCGTGGCGGCCCAGGCTCGGGCCCTCCTCGGCTACGCGGACGCCGTGAACGTCACCGACAACCCGCGGGCCCGGGCGCACATGTCGCCCCTGGCCGGCGTGGCGGCCGCCGCCGAGGCCGGGATGGAGCCCATCCTCCAGCTCACCTGCCGGGACCGAAACCGTCTGGCCCTCACGGCGGACCTGCTGGGGGCCTGGGCCCTCGGCGCCCGGGGGGTGGTCTGCCTCACCGGCGACCCCGTGACGGTGGGTGACCACCCGGACGCCGCGGAGGTCCACGACCTCTCCGTGCTGGAGCTGGTCCGCCTGGCCGCCGAGCTGCGGGACCGGGGCCGCCTGCTCTCCGGTGAGGAGGTGAATCCCGCCCCCCGCTACCTGGTCGGGGTGGCCGACGTGCCCCTGGCCCGGCCCTACGACCCCGGGCGTCTGGAGGCGAAGCTCGACGCCGGGGCCGAGGTCGTGCAGACCCAGGTCGTCTACGACGTGGACGCCCTGGCGGAATGGGCCGAGGGCGTCCGCCCGCGGGGCGTCTTCGAGCGGGCCCACGTGCTCGCGGGGGTGGCGCCCCTGCGGAGCGCCGCCCAAGGCCGGTTCCTGGACCAGCGAGTGCCGGGGGTCTCGGTTCCGCAGCGGCTGCTCCGGGCCCTCCAGGAGGCGGGGCCCGCCGCGGAGGACGAGGGGGTTCGCCAGGCGGTCGAGATCGTGGCCGGCATCCGCGCCATTCCCGGGATCTCCGGAGTCCACCTGGTCGGGCTGGGGCGGGACGGGACGGTGCGGCGCGTGGTCGAGGGCGCCGGGCTTCTGCCCAGGCCAGTGGGCCCACCCCGGTAGGCCGAGGCTCGCCCTCCCACCCCGGTAGGCCGAGGCTCGCCCTCCCACCCCGGTAGGCCGAGGCTTGCCCTCGCCCTCCCACCCCGGTAGGCCGAGGCTTGCCCTCGGCCGGCCCTACGTGTGGAGGGGGTGAAGGGTAGGCCGAGGCTTGCCCTCGGCCGGCGGGGACAAGCCCCGCCCTACCTCTGCAGGGCGCCGGGCGGGGGCAAGCCCCGCCCTACCTGTGCAGGGGGCCGGGCGGGGACAAGCCCCGCCCTACCTCTGCAGGGCGCCGGGCGGGGGCAAGCCCCGCCCTACCTGTGCAGGGGGCCGGGCGGGGACAAGCCCCGCCCTACC
>CAYVCH010000065.1:2106-8687 GCA_964449755.1 uncultured Actinomycetes bacterium | reverse complement strand
GCAAGCCCCGCCCTACCTGTGCAGGGGGCCGGGCGGGGACAAGCCCCGCCCTACCCGCGCTCGTCCAGGGGCACGAAGGGGCGCTCGCGGGGCCCCACGTAGGTCGAGTCCGGGCGGATCAGGCGGTTGTCCGCGTACTGCTCCCGCACGTGGGCCGTCCAGCCCGCCATCCGGGCGAGGGCGAAGACGGGGGTCATGAGGTCGTGGGGGATGCCCAGGCAGTGGTAGACGCTGGCCGCGTAGAAGTCCACGTTCGGGTACAGGCCGCGCTCCCGGCGGACCACCGCCTCGATGGCCTGGGAGGTCTCGAACCACTGGGGCTCGCCCACCCGCTCCCCGATCTCCCGGGAGAGCCGGCGGAGGATGGCCGCCCTGGGGTCCTCGACCTGCCTGTACACCCGGTGCCCGAATCCCATGACCCGCTCGTGCCGGGCCAGCTTGTCCTTGATGTAGGCCTCGGCCCGGGAGGGCTCGCCCACCTCCTCCAGCATCTTCATGGCCTCCTCGTTGGCCCCGCCGTGGAGGGGCCCCTTGAGGGCGGCGATGGCCCCCGTGATGGCCGAGAACATGTCCGAGAGGGTGGAGGCGACGACCCTGGCGGTAAAGGTGGAGGCGTTCATCGTGTGGTCGGCGTAGAGGATCAGGGTGGTGTCCAGGACCCGGGCGTCCTCCTGGTCGGGCTCCTCGCCCCGGAGCATGTAGAGGAAGTTGGCGGCGTGGGGCAGCTTGGGGTTGGGGGGCACCACGTCCTGACCGGTCCGGAGCCGGTGGTAGGCGGCGATGAGGGTAGGGGTCTTGGCCACCAGGCGCATGGCCTTCCGCTCGTTGGCCTCGGGGGAGTCGTCCCAGCCGTCGGGGTCGTAAGCGGAGGCCGCCGAGATGGTCGTCCGGAGCATGGACATGGGGGAGGTCTGCTGGGCCAGGGTCGGCATGAGGGAAGCCAGGAAGGGCGAGATCTCGCGGTTGGCCGTGAGGAACTCGTTCTGCTCCTCGAGCTGGCTACGGGTGGGCAGCTCCAGGTGGTGCAGGAGGTAGACGACCTCCTCGTAGGTAGCGGCCTCGGCCAGGTCGGCGATGTCGTAGCCCGCGTACCAGAGCCGGCCCCGCTTCCCGTCGATGTCCGAGATCCTGGTCTCGGCGGCAACGACCTCCTCGAGTCCCTTTTCGGTCACGGCCCCGACCCATCTACCTCGATGTCCAGGTGCTCTGCCGGCCCCGCGCACCGGGGGCCGCCGGGCCGTCTGCCCCGCGGCCACCCGTGGCAGGATACCCTCGCTCGGACCGGTCGCGTCCTTGCCACCGTGCCATGGCCCACCCGGTGACCCTGATCCCCGGCGACGGCGTCGGCCCCGAAGTGGTGGAGGCCGCCCGGCTCGTGCTGGAGGCCACCGGGGTGGCCCTGGAGTGGGAGGTCCAGCAGGCCGGGCAGGTGGCGGCGGCCCGGGAGGGCACCCCCCTGCCCCAGGCGGTCCTGGAGTCCATCCGCCGGTGCGGGGTGGCCCTGAAGGGGCCCCTGGTGACGCCCCTGGAGGGGACCGGGCGGAGCCCCAACGTGGCCCTCCGCCAGGCCCTGGACCTGTACGCGTGCGTCCGGCCCTGCCGCCTGTACCCCGGGGTGCCCTCCCGCTACGAGGGGGTGGATCTCGTGGTCGTCCGGGAGAACACGGAGGACGCCTACACGGGCCTGGAATTCGGGCAGGGGACGTCCGAGGCGGCGGCCCTCCTCGCGTTCCTGGAGCGGGAGGGCGGTGTGCGGGTGCGGCCCGATACGGGGCTCTCCATCAAGGCGAACTCGGTGGCCGGGAGCGAGCGGGTCGTGCGGTTCGCCTTCGAGTACGCCCGCCGCCAGGGCCGGAGGAAGGTCACGGCAGGGCACAAGGCCAACATCCTGAAGCACACGGACGGGTTGTTCCTGGCGGCGGCCCGGCGGGTGGCCGCCGACTACCCCGACATCGAGTTCGAGGACCGCATCGTCGACGCCCTGGCCATGCGCCTGGCCCAGCGGCCCTCCGACTTCGACGTGCTGGTCCTGCCCAACCTCTACGGCGACATCCTCTCCGACCTGGGGGCCGGGCTCATCGGCGGCCTCGGGGTGGCCCCCGGGGGACACTTCGGCGACGGCCTGGCGGTCTTCGAGGCCACCCACGGGGCCGCCCCCCGGCTGGCCGGGACCGGCCGGGCGAACCCCGTGGGGCTCATCCTCTCCGGGGCCATGCTCCTGCGCCACCTGGGGGAGGCGGAGGCCGGGGAGCGCCTCGAGCGGGCCGTGGCCGGGGTCCTGGCCGAAGGGCGCGTCCTCACCTACGACCTGCGGCCCGACCGGGACCCCGCGCGGGCGGCCACCACCATGGAGGTGGCCCAGGCCGTGGCGGCCCGGTTGGGGTGAGGGGCGGGAGGGCCCCGACGGGAGGGGCCGGCAGCCCCGGAGCGGGCACCGGCGCCTCCCGTAGGATGGGGCCGTCCGCGAGCGCGAGGAGCGAGGGCGATGAAGATCACCATCGTGGGCAGCGGGTTCGTCGGGCAGACCGCGGCCATGCGGATCCTGGAGAAGGGCCTCGGGGAGGTGGCCCTCATCGACATCATCGAGGGGCTCCCCCAGGGGCTCGCCCTGGATCTGCGCCAGGCCGCCCCCATCGAGGGGTACGAGCCGGCCATCGTGGGGACGAACGACTACGCCGAGACCGCCGGCTCCGACGTGGTCGTGGTGACGGCAGGGTTCCCCCGGCAGCCCGGGATGAGCCGCATGGACCTGCTCGAGCGGAACGCCGCCATCGTCCGCGACGTGGTGGAGAAGGTCACCCCCGGCTCCCCCGAGGCGGTCATCATCGTCGTCACGAACCCCCTGGACGAGATGACCTTCCTCGCCTCGGAGGTGTCGGGCTTTCCCCGGGAGCGGGTCATGGGGATGGCGGGGGTTCTGGACTCCTCCCGCCTCCGCTACTTCATCGCCGAGGAGCTGGGGGTCTCCCCCTCGGTGGTGGAGGCCATGACCCTGGGGTCCCACGGCGAGTCCATGGTGCCCCTGCCCCGCCACGCCACCGTGGAGGGCAAGCCCCTCGCGGAGCTGGTGGACGAGGCGACCCTGGAGCGGCTCTACCAGCGGACCCGGGACGCCGGGGCGGAGATCGTGGGGCTCCTCAAGAAGGGGAGCGCCTACTACGCGCCGTCGGCGGCCATCGCGAGGATGGTCTCGGCCGTCGTCCGCAACACTGAGGAGCTGCTGCCGGTCTGCGCCTGGTGCACCGGCCAGTACGGGATCGACGGGGTCTACGTGGGGGTGCCGGCCCGGCTGTCCCGCCGGGGGGTGGAGGAGATCGTCGAGCTGGACCTGACCGACGACGAGCTGGCCGCCCTCCGGGCCGCCGCCGAGGGCATCCGCGCGAAGTGCGCGGACCTGGCCAGGCTGGGGTAGGCCATGGGCGCGGTCCGGGAGGTCGACGCCGCCGAGATCACCCGGTTGGTCCGGGACCTGTGCATCGAGGTCAACTACCGACTGTCCGACGAGATGGTGCGGGCCCTCCGCCGGGCCCGGGAACGGGAGGCCTCGCCCCTCGGCCGGGAGGTCCTCGACCTCCTGCTCGAGAACGCGAGGATCGCCGCCGAGGGGGAGCTCCCCTACTGCCAGGACACCGGGTCCACGGTCGTCTTCCTCGACCTCGGCCAGGACGTCCACGTCGTCGGGGGCCTCCTGGCCGAGGCCGTCGACGAGGGGGTGCGTCAGGGCTACCGTGCGGGGTACCTGCGCACCTCCATCGTGCGGGACCCCCTCTTCGAGCGGGTGAACACGGGCGACAACACCCCCGCCTTCCTCCACGTCCGGATCGTCCCCGGGGACCAGGTCCGGATCCAGGTGGACGCCAAGGGGGGAGGGTCGGAGAACAAGAGCCGCCACGCGATGTTGAAGCCGGCCGACGGGCTGGAGGGGGTGAAGCGCTTCGTCCTCCAGGCCGTCGCCGAGGCGGGCCCCGACGCCTGCCCCCCGGGCATCATCGGGGTGGGCGTGGGCGGCAACTTCGAGTGGTCGGCCATCCTGGCGAAGCGGGCCCTGCTCCGGAAGGTGGGCCAGCCCCACCCCGATCCCCGGGTGGCCGAGCTCGAGGCCGAGCTGTACGAGCGGTGCAACGCGCTGGGCCTGGGTCCGGAGGCCCTGGGCGGGACCCAGACCGTGCTCGCCGTCCACGTGGAGACCATGCCCACCCACATCGCGTCCCTGCCGGTGGCGGTGAACATCGAGTGCCACGCCCACCGCACGGCCACGGGGGTGATCTAGCGATGGCCGTCGAGGTGCTGGACGACGGCAGGAAGCGGATCCGGGCCCCCCTCTCGGACCAGGACGTACGGGCCCTGGAGGCGGGGGACGTCGTGGTCGTGAGCGGCACCGTCTACGCCGCCCGCGACGCCGCCCACAAGCGGATGGCGGAGATGCTCGACCGGGGCGAGCCCCTGCCCTTCGACCCCCGAGGCCAGATCGTCTACTACGTGGGGCCCACCCCCGCCCGCCCGGGTCGGGTCATCGGGTCGGCGGGGCCGACGACGGCGAGCCGGATGGACGCCTGGACCCCGCGCCTGCTGGAGCTGGGGCTGAAGGCGATCATCGGCAAGGGCGGCCGGGGCCAGCTGGTGCGGGACGCCCTGGCCCGGCACTCGGCCGTCTACCTGGCGGCCCTGGGCGGGGGCGGAGCCCTGGCGGCCCTGCGCGTCCGGGCCCAGCGGGTCATCGCCTTCGACGACCTGGGTCCGGAGGCCGTTCGCGAGATGGAGCTGGAGGACCTGCCCGTGTGGGTGGTGCACGACTGCCAGGGCCGGGACTTCTACCGGGAGGCCGCCCGCCCGTGGCGGCGGGACGACGTGCTCCCGGAGGGGCTGCCGGTGGGTGGGGCCGAATGACGGGCCTGCTCGCCGAGCTCGCGCGGCGGGCCCGCTGGTTCTTCACCAACTGGCGGGAGTCCGAGGCCCCCCTGGCGACGAAGCTCCGCCTCACCCTCCGCAACCGCGCCGTCGCCCTCCGCCACGGCTGCTGTGGCCACCACGGGGAACCCGGCTGCTGACAGCTTCCCCCGGCGGGACCCGGTCGGGGCCCCGAGGGCACAGGGCGGTGAGCCGGCGCGCGGCGGTTCCCGAGCCTACCTCCGGGCTGCCGTCTTCCTGGTCGAGCCGGCCCGGGCTGCCGTCTTCCTGGCGGGGACGATGCGGGCGGCGCCGCCGCTCGGCGTGAAGATGCTCTCGTGACCGTCGGCCCACCGGACGCGGTACCGGACCCCCACCACGCCCTGGATCGCCTCGAGGATCTCGCCCTCGCGGGTGGGCGTGCCCACGCTCTCCGACTCGACGACGATCCGATCTCCGGGCTTGCCGATCATCTCCTCCTCCTCCTGGACTCCAGCCGCAGGGGGCTCGGGCCCGGGAAGGCCTGGCCGAGCCTGGCACCCTTCTTTCTAGCGTGCCGCGCCGGCCTTGACCACCCGGGTCCTCACGTGGCCACCGCCGCGGCCAGGGCCTCGGCCACCTCCATGGTGCGTGCCCGTCCCCCCAGGTCGGGGGTGCGGACCCGTCCCTCGGCCAGGACCCGGTCGACGGCCTCCTCCACCCTGCGGGCGGCCCGGGCCTCGCCGAGGTGGCGCAGGAGCATGGCGCCGGAGCGCACCATGGCGATGGGGTTGGCGACGCCCCGGCCCGCGATGTCCGGGGCGCTGCCGTGGACGGGCTCGAACACCGCGTACTCGAAGCCCAGGTTCGCCCCGGGGGCGAAGCCGAGGCCGCCGGTGAGGCCGGCGCAGAGGTCCGAGACGATGTCGCCGTAGAGGTTCGGGAGGAGCAGCACGTCGAAGGCCTCGGGCTCCCGCGCCAGGCGCATGGAGAGCTGGTCGATCTGCATCTCCCCCACCTCGAGCTCGGGGTAGGCCCCGGCCTCCTCCAGGGCGGTGCGCAGGAACAGTCCGTCGGAGAAGCGCATGATGTTCGCCTTGTGGCCGACGGTGAGCCTGCGCCGGCCCGTCGCCCGGGCGAACTCCAGGGCGAAGCGGACCACTCGGCGGGTCCCGGTCACCGAGATCGGTTTCACCGAGACCGCCGCGTCCTCCCGGACGGAGAACCCGGCCAGGCGGGCGAGCAGCTCCCGGAGGCGTGCGGTGGAGACCGCACCGGCCTCGAACTCGATGCCGCGGTAGACGTCCTCGGTGTTCTCCCGGACCACCACCAGGTCGACGCAGGGGTGGGGGGTGGGGACCCCGGGCAGCGTCCGGGAGGGGCGGACGGCGGCGAAGAGGTCGAGCTCCTGCCGGAGGGCCACGTTCACGCTGCGGAAGCCCGTGCCCACGGGGGTCGTGATGGGGCCCTTCAGGGCCACCCGGGAGGTCCGGACGGCCTCCAGGGTGGCTTCCGGGAGCAGGGAGCCCTCCCGCTCCAGGGCCACCGCCCCCGCCTGGGCCACCCGCCACTCGATGGGGACCCCGGTGGCCTCCAGGACCAGCCGGGCCGCCTCGGCCACCTCGGGACCGATGCCGTCGCCGGGGATCAGGGTGACGAGATGGGCCACGGCACCACCTTACCCACCCCGGTAGGCCGAGGCTTGCCCTCGGCCG
>CAYVCH010000065.1:0-2006 GCA_964449755.1 uncultured Actinomycetes bacterium | reverse complement strand
GCGCGGGACCGGCGGCGGACCGGGCGGGGACAAGCCCCGCCCTCCCGGGGGGACCGGCGGCGGACCGGGCGGGGACAAGCCCCGCCCTCCCGGGGATGGATGGAGCTTGCCCTCGGCCTACCGCGGGATATCGTCGACCGGGACCGAGCGGAGGGAGGAGACCGTGAGCGACTACCGGATCGAGCGCGACAGCATGGGGGAGGTCCGGGTCCCGGCCGGCGCCTACTGGGGGGCCTCGACCCAGCGGGCCGTGGAGAACTTCCCCGTCTCGGGCCTGCGGTTCCCCCGCCCGTTCATCCGGGCCCTGGGCCTCCTCAAGGGGGCGGCGGCGGCGGTGAACGCCGAGCTCGGGCTGCTCGAGGGCCGCGTGGCGGAGGCCATCGCGAAGGCCGCCGAGGAGGTCGAGCGGGGGGACCTCGATGCGCACTTCGTCGTCGACGTGTTCCAGACCGGCTCGGGGACCTCGACGAACATGAACGCCAACGAGGTGATCGCGAACCGGGCGACGGAGCTCCTCGGCGGCGAGCGCGGGTCGAAGCTCGTCCACCCCAACGACCACGTGAACATGGGCCAGTCCTCGAACGACGTGATCCCCACGGCCATCCGCCTCGCCGCGCTGCTCGGGTTCGCCGAGGACCTCGTCCCGGCCCTCGGGCGCCTGGAGGCGGCCCTGCGGGCGAAGGCCGAGGCCTTCGACGACGTGGTGAAGGTGGGCCGCACCCACCTGATGGACGCGACCCCGGTCCGCCTCGGCCAGGAGTTCCGGGCCTACGCCGACCAGGTCCGGCGGGGGATCGAGCGGATCGGCTCGGCGAGCGAGCGCCTGGCCGACCTCCCCCTCGGGGGGACGGCCGTGGGGACCGGGCTCAACGCCCACCCCGGCTTCGCGGGGCGCGTGGTGGCCCGGGTGGCCGAGCGGACCGGGCTCCCGCTCCGGCGGATGGAGGACCCGTTCGAGGGGATGGGGAGCCAGGACGCCCTCGTCGAGGCGAGCGGCGCCCTCCGGGCGGTGGCCGCCTCCCTGTTCAAGATCGCCAACGACGTCCGGTGGATGGGGAGCGGGCCCCGGGCCGGGCTCGGGGAGCTGCGCCTGCCGGCGCTCCAGCCGGGCTCCTCGATCATGCCGGGGAAGGTGAACCCGGTGATCCCCGAGGTCGTGCGCCAGGTAGCGGTCCAGGTGTACGGGAACGATGCCGCCGTGGCGATGGCCGGGGCCCTCGGCGACTTCGAGCTCAACGTGATGCTCCCGGTGATGGCCCACGACCTGCTCTGGTCGATCGACCTCCTGACGCGGGCCGCGGAGGTCTTCCGCGGGAAGTGCATCGAGGGGCTCGAGGCCGACCCCGCACGGGCCCGGGAGCTGGTCGAGCAGAGCTTCCCGATCATCACCGCCCTCGTGCCCAGGATCGGCTACGAGCGGGCCGCCGAGATCGCGAAGGAGGCCCTCGCCACCGGGCGCGGCGTCCGCGAGGTGGCCGCGGAACGGCGCGTCCTCCCGCCCGAGGAGCTCGAGGAGGCCCTGGACGTCCGGAAGATGACCGAGGGCGGCATCCTCGCGCTCGGCGGCGAGTGAGGCCGGCTCGGACGAAGGCGCCGAATGCGGCGCGATGCCTGCGGCGCTCGGCCGTCATCCGTCCTTCCCGGGGAGCACGACCTGGAAGCAGACCACCCCGAGGTCGGCTTCGGTGATGGGGCGACCGGCCTCGACGGCCAACGGCTCGGGGCGCAGGCCGAGCTCCTCGACGACCTCGACGATGGCATCGGCCACCTCGCGGGTGCCCAACCCTTCCGCGGAGGCGCGGCGCCGCACCTCCGTCAGCCTCCGGCGGGCCTGGGGCCCGCGGCCAACGGCCAGGGCGTCGTCGGCGAGCGCGTAGCGCTCCTCCTCCGGGAGGTCCGGGCTCCGGAGGATCTCGAGCGCCCACCGCTGGCTCGGTGGCAGCGCGGAGATCACCCGCTTGGGGTCGAGCCGGGCGTTGTGCTCGGTGCAGATGTCCTCCGCCGCG
>CAYVCH010000064.1:0-11176 GCA_964449755.1 uncultured Actinomycetes bacterium | reverse complement strand
GTGAGCGAGGCCCGGGCCGTGGTCGTCCTGGCCGGGGAGTCCCTGGTCTCGGCGGCCTCGGCGGCGGCGTGGCTGTCGGAGCGGCTGGCGGCGCACCAGTGGGTGGGGGCGGTGTTGGTCGCCGGCGCCGTCGTGATCTCCGAGGTGGGGGCCAGGCGGCCCCCCGAGGAGCGGCTGGACCCCGCCACGGTGGTCTGAGCCGGGTGAACCGGGCGGGGACGGGCGGCGAATACGGGGGGCGGGAAGCCGCGGGGCCTTTACAGGAGCGGCGCGGGCCGCTATCATGAGGTCGTCGGCCGGGAAGGCCCGCTTTTGCGTGCCCGACCTCGTCGCACCAGCCCTAGGCCCCGCAGTCTTCCCAGGGAGGGCAAGCGCGCCCTCGGGGAGGATCGGAGAGGAAAGAAAGGAAGGAATGCCAGAGCCAGCCCGCCCCCTCGGGACCGACGACGCGGACGACCTCCGGCTGTACCTGGAGGCCGCCGCCCGGGAGCCCCTCCTCACCAAGGAGGAGGAGGTGGAGCTCGCCATGACCATCGAGCGCGGCCGTCAGGCGGAGGAGAAGCTCCGGTCCGGCCGCCTGCGCTCGGAGAAGTCCATCCAGAAGGCCCGCCAGCAGGTGAAGGAGGCCGAGGCCGCCCGCCAGCGGTTCATCATGGCCAACCTGCGCCTGGTGGTCTCGGTGGCCCGCAAGTACCAGGGCCAGGGCCTGCCCCTGCTGGACCTGATCCAGGAGGGCAACATCGGCCTCATGCGGGCCGTGGAGCTGTTCGACTGGCGTCGGGGCTTCAAGTTCTCCACCTACGCCACCTGGTGGATCCGGCAGGGCATCACGAGGGCCATCGCCGACCGTTCCCGGTCCATCCGGCTGCCGGTGCACATCCACGACCGGCTCCGCAAGCTGAACCGGGTCCGGTTCCAGTTCGCCCAGTCCATGGGCCGGGAGCCCACCCGGGAGGAGCTGGCCAGGGCCCTCGACACCACGGTGGAAGAGATCGACGACCTGACCGAGATGGGCCGCCGCGAGCCCGTGTCCCTGCAGTCCCCGGTGGGGGAGGACACCGAGCTCGGGGACCTCATCGAGGAGGCCGACTCCGACGCCGGGTTCAACGAGGTGGAGGACGCCCTGCTCCGGGAGGAGATCGGGGAGGCCGTGGACAAGGTCCTGGACGAGCGGGAGCGCCACGTCGTGGCCCTCCGCTACGGTCTGGAGAACGGCCAGCCCCTGTCCCTGCGGGAGACCGGGAAGGTCCTCGGCCTCTCCGGGGAGCGGGTGCGGCTGATCGAGCGGGAGGCCCTGCGGAAGCTCCGGGACTCCAACCTCATCAGCGCGGCCATGATCTAGGGCCTTTGCCCCGTCCTCGGCGGGCCGAAGGCACCTGAGGCCGGACGCACCGCGACCCTATGGTGGGACTGGAGCGAGACGGCGAGGTGAGACGGTGGCGACCAAGGTCGGGGACGTGATGACCAGGCAGGTGGTCTCGGCCCGGGAGGACACCCCGCTCAAGGAACTGGCCCGCCTGATGTACGAGGCCGACGTGAGCGGTCTGCCCGTGGTGGACGCGGACGGGCGGCTGGTCGGCATCGTGAGCGAGGCCGACCTGCTCCGGGCCGAGACCCAGGGGCCGCCGCGGCGCAGCCGGTTCCTGGAGTGGTTCATCGACCGGGAGCGGCTGGAGCGGATCGAGCGGCGCTCCCAGGACCAGCGGGCGGGGGACGTGATGACCCGCGACGTCGTCACCACGGGCCCCGACGTCTCGGTCCGGGAGGCGGCCAAGCTCCTGTTGGAGTCCGGGGTGAAGCGGCTCCCCGTGGTGGACGGGAGCGGCCGGGTGGTGGGCATCGTGAGCCGCCACGACCTGCTGTCCCCCTTCCTCCGTGCCGACGACGACATCCGGCGGGAGGTCGTGGAGGAGGTCATCTACCGGACCATGTGGATCGACCCGAGCACCATCGACGTGCGGGTCCAGGGGGGGATCGTGCGCCTGGCGGGACGGGTCGGGCTGAAGAGCCAGAAGGAGATCCTCCTCGAGTTCGTGCGGCGGGTGGACGGCGTCGTGGGGGTCGAGGACCACCTGGCCCACGATCGCGACGACCGGCAGGTCAGGCCCCCCGAGCCCTTCCAGTACCGCCCGGCGGGGCGGCTGCGGATCAGCTGAGGGGCGTCCCGGACCGGAGCCCGAGCCTCGCCGCGGCGTCGGTCCGGGCCCGCCAGACCTCGCGCTCGACGGCGGCCATCACGAGGTCGCGGAAGGCCTCCAGGTCCGCCGCGGAGGAAGGGTCCCCCCGGGGGTCCAGGGGCTCGCCGAAGGCGACCGTGACGGGGGGCCGCAGGGGGCCGGCGAAGCGGGGTCCCCTCCGGGGCCAGCGCCACTGGGGACCCCAGATCCCGACCGGCACCACGGGGGCGCCCGCGCCGAGGGCGAGCCGGGCCACCCCCGTCCGGCCTGGCAGCAGCCCCGCCTCGGGCTTCGGGTTCACCGTGCCCTCCACGAAGATCCCGGCCAGGGCTCCCCCGCGCACCGTCGCGACGGCCTCCTCCACCGCGGCCTGGTCCTGCGCGCCCCGGCGGATGGGAATCTGGCCGAGGCGCCGCAGGAAGAAGCCGTGAAGCGGCCTGGCGAAGAACTCCGCGGCCGTGAGGAACCGGACCCGGCGGCCCCGCCGGGCGGTCACGATGCCCAGCAGGACGCCGTCCAGGGCGCTCACGTGGTTCCCGGCGATGACGGCGGCCCCGCGGGCGGGCACCCGCCACGGGTCCAGGACCCGCAGGCGAAAGGCGGCGCGCGACAACGGCCCGAGCACCGCGAGGGCCACCCTCCACCAGGCGTCCAGGTCCCCCGACACGGAGCGGATGCTACCCGGCCCGGGCCCGCGGGCCGCTCGCGGTCACGGGCCGGCCTTGCGGATCCCCACCGACTGGGGGAGGATGGGCGTGACCTCGGCGGAGGAGGTGTCCCATGCTGTTCCTGGTGAGGCAGGTCCACACGCCGGACCACTGCCCGAAGGACCGCGGGGGGTCCAGGACCCTCTACGACGCCGGGACGGACGGGGTGAAGGTGGAGCGGGTCCTCGGGGACTTCGCGAACCACACCATCTACTACCTCGTGGAGGCCGACTCCCTCGAGGCGGTGAACCGCTTCCTGGACCCGGGCTGGGTCCACTGCACGTCCGAGGTCACGCCCGTGTCCGAGGAGCCCATCCTCCGCTGAAGGAGCGGGGAAGGGTCAGGTCCCGCGGAGCAGCCGCAGGCGGCGCGCGGCCCGGCGAGGCTCGTCCCCGTGGGTGCAGGTGGCGGGATCGCAGGTCGGGTTGCCCTGCCAGGTGTAGAAGTTGAACGCGCAGAAGGCGCAGCGGACGTCGAGGGGGTCGGGCAGGCGGGGACAGGCGAGCCAGCGGCATCCCCTGGTCCCCTCGTCGGTGAGGGGGTTCCAGGTGCAGCCCCCGCACCGCAGGAAGGAGGGGGCGACCTGGACCGTCATGGGCCCGTGGACCGGTCCCCGGGAGGGCCGACCAGTTCCCTGACGGCCCCGAGGAGCCGGGCCCTGTCGGGGGCCACCACGCGCGTCGTCATCGAACGGGCGGTGGCCGCGACGCGCTCTGGCTCCTCGGAGACCACGAGGATCGGTAGCTCCTCGCGCCGGAGCCTGGCCTCGCGGACGACCTCGCGCCGCGGAGGCAGGATGCGGGTGGGGGCGTGGGGGACCTCGTTGGTGACGAGCACGTCGCAGACCGAGAGCTCGGGGCAGCCCTGGTCGAAGAGACCGCAGACCCGGTCGGCGGCGAGGGGACCCAGGCAGGCTCGGACGTCGTAGCCGGCCTCGAAGAGCCACGACAGCGGCGCCGAGAGGGAGCGGAAGTCCTCCGCGACGACCAGGACGATGGGGCTGCGGGCCGGGCCCGCCTCGGGGGTCGGGTCTTCTCCCGTCGCCCTCACGGCGTCACCACGAGGGTGGCCCGCATGCGCGGGTGGGCCGGCCCGCAGACGATCGTGCAGAACAGGGGGAACTCGCCCACCGTGTCGGCCCGGAACCTGACCTCCTGGTAGTGGCCGGGCACGAGCTCCAGTGGGCCGACGCCGTAGGCGGGGAGGGCGAAGCCGTGGTGCACGTCCGAGGCCATGAGGCGCAGGACGACGAGGTCGCCCCGCTTCACCCGGATCTCGGTGAGGTCCTCGGGGTCCTGGAACACGTTGTAGGCGGCGAGGCGTGTCCGCGTCCAGTTGCGGGTCCCGTCGAAGTAGATGTCGAAGACCCTGGCACCCTCGGGGACCTGGGCGTTCAGCCACCGGTCGTAGCCGAAGGCCGCCAGCGGCACCCCCACCAGGGTGGCCACGACCAGGGGCAGGGCCAGCCTTCCCACGATGCGGTCCAGGCGCTCCATCCCTCCCTCACCCCGCGAAGAGGACGAGGAAGCCCGCCGCGACCAGGGTGAGGAAGGCCGCCACGGGCACCAGGGCCCTGGTCGCGCGCGGGGCTTCCTCGAACATGGGCTCGAGGGCTCGGCCGGTCTTCACGATCCCCACGATGAGCCCCAGCACGATGAGCGAGGCCTGGACCAGGGGGACGACCCCCTCGCCCACGGGGTTCCACGCGACGTGCCGGGTCCCGAACAGGTTCCATCCCCACCCGAAGGGGTCGGAGACGGCCTGGACGACGTAGACGCCGTTCACGAGGACGAGGGGCAGGCTGAACGCGATCCAGGCGGCCAGCCCCAGGGGCACGAGGCCGAAGGCGGCCCGCACGAAGAGGGGCCAGAAGCCCACGGTCCCCCCGGCCAGGCGCCGGCCCAGGGCGACGAAGGGGGCGAAGGCCGCGGGGAGGAACACGACGGAGGACAGCACCATGGCACCGGCAAGCAGGGCGAACCCCGCCCAGTCGCCGCTGAACGTGACGTTGGCCCAGTCCTTCATCCGGCCGAAGGGTCCCTGGAGGACCAGGGCGTAGACGGCGGCCAGGGCCGTCATGATGAAGGCCTTCCAGGCCTCGTCCCTGCCCTTCAGGACCACGTCCATGGCCCCGCCCCGCCAGAACAGCCCGATGTTGTCCTTCTGGCAGCTCTTCAGGCACTCCATGCAGAGGCCGCAGTAGTTGTTCCGGTCCATGTGGCCGATGAACTCGAACCACGGGCAGGGGTACCCGAGGGCGCCCTCGTCCCCCCGCCGGGAGCCCGTGATGCAGCCCTTGTGGGGCTTGTGGGCGTCGCAGACCTCCCGGCTCCTTGCCCGGAGGGCCAGGGGCGCCACCATGGCGTACAGGCCCTGGAACCCCGAGACCGGACAGAGGTACACGCAGAAGGCGCGCCGGCGGTACCGGAGCATCAGGACGGTGGCGACCACCCAGATGCCCCCGACGACGGCGGCGGTGACGAGGGGCCGGGTGACGAGGAGGGCGCTGATGATCGCCAGGCCGAGGAAGCCGGCGTTCTGGAGCCAGATGTTGCGGAAGCGGGCCGGCCAGGGCCTGTTCTGACCCCGGGGCCTCTCGAACCCCCGGAACCGGACGATGCTCCGACGCTGGATCCACTCCCCCGGCCCCGGCAGGGGGCACATGGCGCACCAAGCCCGGGCCCCCAGGGGCACGAGGACGGCGATGAGGAGGAACCACCAGAGGATCCAGATGAGCACGATGGCCGCGTTCACGTTGCCCAGCGGGTGCCCGAAGATGGCCGCCAGCAGCAGGACGTAGAAGACCAGGAAGTTGGGGAAGATGATGAGGAACTGGAAGGAGCGGGTCTGGAGCAGCCGCTTGACGAGGGGCGCCCGCTCGAGCAGGTCAGTACCGGTCGGCGCCGGCTTCGGGAGGACCTCGACGGTGGAGACGCTCATGCGGGCTCCTCCCTCTCCCTCCTGGGGGTCCAGCCGGCGAACAGCACGGATGCGATGGCGGCACCCGCGGCCGCGCCCACGGACCCCGGCAGCAGGACGTTCGGTTCCACGACGAGCTTGCCGGTCATGAACGGGTGAAAGACCCCGCAGGTCTCGGAGCAACGGATGGTGAACCGCCCCGGTCGGTCGGCCACGAACTCCAGGTCCAGGTCCTGGCCCGGTGCGGCCTTCCCCGAGACCCCGTACCCGTCGACGTAGATGCCGTGGGACACGTCGGCGGCCCGGAGGTGCAGGTGGACCAGGTCGCCGCGGTTGGCGAGGAGCACCCCCGGCTCGTAGGCGAACCGCCGGGCCGTGACCTCGAAGGTCCGCTCCACCGGCAGGGGCGAGGCCCACCCCCAGGCCACCCCCGCCGCCGCGCCCCCGGCGACAAGGAGGAGCAGGAGGACCGCTCGCCGCGGCCCGAGGGACCTGAGCTGCCTGGCGGCCCCCCGCATGGGTCGCTCCCCTCGACCCCCCGCCCAGCCCGGCGGCCTACGCGACCACCTCGATGGTGGCCACCATGCCGGCCTCGTAGTGACCGGGCTCGTGGCAGCCGATCAGGTAGGTGCCGGGCTCGGAGAAGGTGTAGGTGAGGGTCCCGCTCTCGCCCGGCTGCAGCTCGAGCTCGGCCGCCTCGGCGGCGCCCTCCTCCCGTTGCATCTCCATGCCCTCGGTCATGGCGGCTTCGTGCTCCTCCTGGGCCTGCTCGTCCCCGATGACGGCCTCGTGGACGATCCCGCCCCGGTTGGTGAAGGAGAAGGTGACGGTCGAACCGGCCTTCACGGTGAGGGTGGCGGGGGTGAAGGCGAACTCCGTCATGGCGACCTCCACGGCCTGGCCGTCGGTGAGCACCTCCGGGGCGGCCTGGACCTGGGCCCCGTTGGCCGCGACTCCCTGGGCTCCGTTCTCGGGAACGACGGTCACCTCGCCCCGGGAGCCGCCGCAGGCTGTGGCCAGCAAGGCCGCTGCCCCCGCGATGATCAACAGGTTGCGCATGGCGGCCTCCTCGAGCTCGGACGTTCTGGTTCGGAGGCTAGGAGCCGGGGGTGCCGCCACCATCGCGGGGAGGAGGGGATTTCTCCTCACGGCGGAGGAGGGATGTGCAGGCGCGCCTGGGAGTCAGGCCAGGAGACCCCGCTCCATGGCGTAGGCCACGAGCTGGGCCCGGGACCGGGCGCCCAGCTTCTCCAGGATGTGGCGGCGGTGGGTTTCCACGGTGTTGAGGCTGATCACGAGCGTCTCGGCGATCTGCCGGTTGGTGAAGCCCCGGGCGATGAGGGCGAGGACCTCGCGCTCCCGGGGGGTGAGGGGGTCGGGCTGGACGCGGGTCACCGCACGCCGGGCCACCGGCGCGGCCACCGCCGGATCCAGGTACAGCTCCCCCCTGAGGGCCCGGCGGATGGCCTCCATGAGCGCCTCGGGCTCGGCCATCTTCAGCACGTACCCGTCGGCCCCGGCCGCCAGGGCCTGGAGGACGTACTCCTCCTCCGCGTGCATGGTGAGCACCACCACCCGGGCCCCGGCCGCCACCTCGGATAGCCTCCGCAGGACCTCCAGGCCGTCCAGGTCCGGGAGCCCCAGGTCCAGCAGGACCACGTCGGGCTGCAGCTCGAGGGCCTCCTCGCCCGAGCCGGCGTCCCCCGCCACCGTGTACCCTTCCGCGCCGAGCAGCGCCACCAGCCCCCGACGGACCACCGCATGGTCGTCGACGACGAGGATCCGGGGCCCGCTCATGTCGCCGGTTGCCCGAGCGGAAGCTCCACCTCGACCCGGGTCCCGCGCCCCGGGGCCGAGGCGACCCGCAGGACCCCGCCGAGCTGCTCGGCCCGCTCTCGCATGCCGAGGAGCCCCAGGCCCTCGGCCGGGGCCGAGGGGTCGAAGCCGGCGCCGTCGTCGACGACGGTCGCCCGGACGACGGAGCCGTCCACGCGCGCAGCCACCCGCACCCGGGAGGCGCGGGCATGGCGCTCCACGTTGGCCAGGGCCTCCTGGATGATCCGGAAGAGGGCGATGTCCAGGGGCGGGGGGAGGGGGAGCTCCTCGGGCAGCTCCAGGTCGACGTCCATCCCGGCGTGGCGCTCGTGGGCCAGCCAGCGGATCGCTGCGGCCAGGCCCAGGTCGTCCAGGACGCGGGGCCGCAGGTCCAGGGTGACTCGCCGGAGCTCCCCCGCGACCTGACGGGCGAGGCGCTTGAGCTCCGACCGGTCCACCGTCTCGGGCGCCCGCTCCAGCGCCTCGAGGCCCACGACGAGCCCGGCCAGATCCTGGCTGGTGCGGTCGTGCAGCTCCCGGGCGAGGCGCCGCCGCTCCTCCTCCTCGGCGCGGACCAGCCGTCGCAGCAGGTCCGCCCGGGCGCGCTCCCGCTCCCGCAGGCCCTCGTGCAGGCGGAGGGTCTCCAGGGTCACCGCCGCCTCTGCGGCCAGGGTTTCGAGCAGGTACTGCTCGGTGGTGGAGAAGGCGCTCGGCGTGCCCCGCACCACGAGCACGTCCTCGCCGCCCACGGGGACCAGCACGGCCCCCTCCGCCCCGGCCCCGCCGGAGGCCAGCACGGGGCGGTCGTGTCCCGCCACGTCCTCCAGGGGGAGCCCGGACGGGTCCAGGGTGGCGCCCGGCGGGTCCACGACGGGCTGGACGGCCCGGCCGGGGGAGAGCAGCGCGGCCACGTCGGCGCCGGCAAGCCGGCGGGCCCAGGCGACGACGGCCCGGCGAAGCCCGTCGTCGTCGCGCTCCCCCGAGATGTCGAGCAGGGCCTCGTGGAGCAGCGCGATGCTCCGGGCCTTGAGCCGCTGCTCTCGGGCCAGGTATCCGGCCAGGGCGGCCACCAGCACGATGACCGCGACCCTCAGGATGAGGTCCTGCAGGAGCAGGCCGACGACCAGGGCAATCCCCAGGTAGCCGGCCACCACCACCGCCACGATGGCGGTGTAGACGGGCCCCGGGAAGGCAGCGGCGGCGAACAGGACGAGGGGAAGGTAGACGAGGAAGAAGTCGGTCGAGAAGGGTCCGGCCATGAGGCGGAGGACCGTGACGAAGGCAATGACGGAGCCCACCCACCCGTAGAGGACGAGCTCGCTCACGCGCCTGGTGGCGAGCCGCTTCCACGGCACGAAGTGCATCCCGAGCTGGCCGACGGCGGCCACCCCCAGCAGCATCCAGATGTGGACGTGGTGGGCACGCTCGATGTGCCGGGAGTGCAGGATCGTGAGGGCGAAGATGGCGAGGAGGGAGAGCCAACCGACCCACAGGGCCGTGCGGATGACCCGCAGGCGCGTTCCCGCGAACAGGAGGCGCTCGTCGGGCGAGGTCGGCCAGGCGGCGACCGCGCCGACGAGGCGGCGGGCGGCGCTCCGGGCTCCCATCATCGGACCGGCACCCCGGCCAGCGTAGCCGATCTCCCGCCCGGGGCGCCCGGCCGAGGACGAGCCTCGGCCTACGCGACTGCGGCGCCCGGCCGAGGACGAGCCTCCGCCTACGGGACTGCGGCGCCCGGCCGACGGGGCCGGCTCGCACCTCCGGGCTGGGACGGGTCAGGGCCGGGACGCGCGGACGCGGAGGATCAGCTCGGCCCCGCCGCCGCCGTCCAGGGCACTGACCATGCCCAGCACCGCCCCCGCCAGGAAGGAGGCGGGGAACTCCCGGAGGGGTACGGGGCGGCCGTCCACGAGGAGGGTCGCCCTCTGGCCGGCCCGCTCCCGGAGGCGGGCGGCCAGGGCAGCCACCTCCTGGGGGGCGAAGGCCCCGGGCGGGTCGGCGGAGAGGTCGGTGAGGACGGGTCCGGCCACGGGCCGGTCGGGGAGGGCGGGCGAGCGGACCACCACCTTCTCCCACGGGGCCCGGGACGCCCCCTCCACCAGCAGCAGGTCGGAGGCGAGGAGCCCGGCGAGGAGGGCCTCGATGCCCCCGTCGCCCTCCAGGAGGAAGCGGCCTCCGCCGACCACGGCCACCAGGGGGACCCCCGCCCGGCGCACCCGGTCGGTGTCGGACTCCGGCCGCCCCGGCCGGAAACCCCGGTGGGCGTGCTTGAGGTAGCCGAGGCGGAGGTCACCGAGGTGGGGGACCAGGAGCTCGACCAGGCGGGTCTTGCCCGCCCCGCTCGCCCCCGCGACGCCGACGACGGTCAGCCCCCACCTCCTGCCGATCCGCCATCCCGCCCGGGGGGGCCGGTCACGGGGACCGTGAGGCCCCGGCAGCCCTGGCACAGCTCGCCGACGCTCCGGAGCAGCCCTGGAGGCCCCCCGGGCAGGAGGTCGCGGATGCGGTCGAGCATGGGCCGGGGCGCGACCGGGGCCCCGCAGCGCCGGCACCGGGCGACGGTTGCCGCCCTCAGCGTCCGCGGGCCCGCCCGGAGGACGGCGAGGTCCACTCGCCGGTCCACCGACAGCACGTGCTCGGGGCAGATGTCCTGGCAGCGACCGCAGGCCAGGCAGCGGGTGGGGTCGAAGCGCAGGGCCAGGGCTTCCCGTCCGGTCTCCAGGGAGGCGGCCCCGGTGGGGCAGACCTCGGCGCAGAGGCCACAGAGGGTGCAGCCGTCCGCGCGGATCGCCAGGACTCCCAGGGGGCCGGCGGGCTCGGCCACGGCGGCCACCCGTCCCCCGGAAAGGCGCAGGGCGGCGGCGGCCGAAGCGCCGGGCTCGGTCAGGGGGAACCCCGTCCCGGTGGGGGCGGCCAGGGGCCCCTCCGGGGGCCGGGTCAGGGCTCCCGGTGGGTCCTCGGACTCGTCCAGCAGCAGGGGGACCCGCCGGGCGGGCCGGGGCTCGCCCAGCCCGCCCAGGAGGGCTCTGACGAAGGAAGCCCGCTCCCGGGCCCGGCCCGCGCCCCCCACCCGGCAGGCGTCGCCGCACCCCCGGAGGGCCACCGCGGGGAAGCCGGCGCCGAGGCCCTCGAGGATCCAGCCGGGGCTGACCATGGAGAGGCAGGGGACCTCGACGGGGAGCCATCCCGCCCCTTCCTCCACGGGCGCCGGAGCCGGGGCGTGGCGGCACCCGATCAGGAGCCCGGGGGGAGGGCCCGCGGCGGTCAGACCGGAAGCCAGCACGGCCAGCTCGCCTTCGTAGCGCTCCAGGTCGGCCGCGGGCAGCCCGAGGGCGTCGGCGGGGCAGGCCGTGACGCAGGCGCCGCAGGCAACACAGGCCTCTCGCAGGACGGTGGGGTGGGGACGGCTGGGCCGAAGGGCCCGCACGGGGCAGGCCTCCACGCAGAGCCCGCACCGCTCGGTGCCCGCGCAACGGGTGGGGTCCACGGCGGCCACCGGCTCGTAGACCAGGGCCTCCAGGGAGAGCAGGGTCCGCCGGCTGATGGCGCCACCGGGCG
>CAYVCH010000063.1:0-11266 GCA_964449755.1 uncultured Actinomycetes bacterium | reverse complement strand
GCATCCTGGAGCTCCTCGCCGAGGGCGGGGCCGAGCTGGGGGTGACCGAGATCGGCCGCCGCCTGGGAGTCCACAAGGCCACCGCCTCGCGACTCCTCGCCACCCTGGCCGAGCACGGCCTGGTGGAGCGCAACCCGCTGAGCGACAAGTACCGCCTGGGCTTCGGCCTGGTCCGGCTGGCTGGAGCGGCGGTGGGGGGACTGGACCTGGTCCAGCAGGCCCGGCCCACCCTCCGGCGCCTCGCCGATCGGACCGGCGAGACGGTGAACCTGGCCGTCCTGGACGGCGACGAGGTGGTCAACATCGACCAGGTCACCGGATCCCGGGAGGTCGTGCACGTGAACTGGGTCGGCAAGCGCACGCCCCTGCACTGCACCTCCAACGGCAAGGTCCTCCTGGCCCACCTGCCCCAGGAGGAGCGGGTGCGCCTGCTCGCGCGGCCCCTCCCCCGACTCACCGCCCACACCATCGTCGACCCCCAGGCCCTGGAGGAGCAGCTCGCCGAGGCTCGGGGCCGGGGCTTCGCCTTCACCCTGGAGGAGCTGGAGGTGGGCCTGAACGCCGTGGCCGCCCCCGTCCGCGGCGGCGACGGCTCGGTGGTGGCCGCCGTCAGCGTGGCCGGCCCCGCCTACCGGGTCACCGCCGAGCGGATCCCCATGCTCGGCCTCGCGACCCGGCTGGCCGCCCAGGAGATCTCGCGCCGCATGGGATACCGGGAGAGGAGGGAGACCGTTGGCCGGAGTTGAGGAACGCATCGGGGACAACCCCGCCATCCTGCTGTACACGAGGATCCGGAAGTCCCCGTACTTCTACGCCTCCCGCAGGCACGGCGTGGCGCGCTACAGCGTCTACAACCACACCTACCACCCCCGCCACTACGGGGACCCCGTGGAGGAGTACTGGCACCTGGTCAGGAACGTGACCCTGTGGGACGTGGGGGTCGAGCGGCAGATCCAGATCAAGGGCCCCGACGCCTTCGACCTGGCGAACATGATCGTCCCCCGGGACCTCACGAAGTGCGCCGTGAACCAGGCGAAGTACGTCTTCATCACCGCCCCGGACGGGGGGATCCTGAACGACCCGGTGCTCCTGCGCATCGAGGAGGACGAGTTCTGGCTGTCCCTGGCCGACAGCGACGCCAACCTCTACGCCCTGGGCGTCGCGGCCGCCCTGGGGATGGACGTCTCCGTCCGGGAGATCGACGTCGCCCCCGTCCAGATCCAGGGTCCCAACTCCAAGAAGGTCATGGCGGACCTGTTCGGCGAGGGGATCCTGAAGCTGCCCTACTACGGGCTCACCAAGGCCGAGCTGGACGGGATGCGGGTGGTGGTCTCGCGGACCGGCTACACGGGGGAGGTGGGCTACGAGATCTACCTCCACGAGGCCACCCGCTACGGCGAGCGGTTGTGGAACACCGTCCTCGAGGCCGGCCGCCCCCACGACCTGCGGGTCATCGGTCCCTCCCACATCCGCCGCATCGAGGGAGGCATCCTCGCCTTCGGGGCGGACATGTGGTACGACAACAACCCCTTCGAGGTCGGGTACCACTACCCGTGGATGGTCGACCTCGACCAGGAGGCCGACTTCATGGGCAAGGCCGCCCTGAAGCGCATCAAGGAAGAGGGGGTCACCCGCAAGCTCGTCGGGGTGGACATCGAAGGGGAGGCCCTCGGCACCTACATCGACAACGAGATGGTCGACGTCTTCCCCGTCTTCGCCGGGGCCCGCCAGGTGGGAAAGGTGACCTCCGCCTGCTACTCCCCGCGCCTCCAGAAGAACATCGGCTACGCCATGCTGTCCGTGGAACACACCGAGCTCGGCACGGAGCTCGAGGTGGAGACCCCCAGGTCCGGGCGGGTGCGGGCCGTGGTGGTGGCCATGCCCCACTTCGACCCGAAGAAGGAGATCCCGAAGGGGTGAGGGCCACCGCCGTCCCAGCGCGCGCCGGGACCCCGACCGTCCGGGGAGGGTGAGATGACCGCGCTACCAGAGCAGGCCGACGTCGTCGTCATCGGGGCCGGGATCGTGGGCAACAGCGTCGCCTACCACCTGGCCCGTCTGGGGTGGCGCAACATCCTGCTCGTCGACAAGGGGCCGCTGCCCGACCCTGGCGGCTCCACGGGCCACGCCTCGAACTTCATCTTCCTGGTGGACCACTCCAAGGAGATGACCGCCCTGACCGTGGAGAGCGTCCGCCAGTACCGGGAGCTGGGGGTCTTCACCGAGAGCGGCGGCATCGAGGTGGCCCGCACCCCCGAGCGCATGGAAGAGCTGAAGCGCCGGGTGGCCTCGGCGAAGTCCTGGGGCATCGACCCGGTGGAGCTGCTCGGCCCCTCCGAGGTGAAGGAGCTCGTGCCCTTCCTGAACGAGAAGGTGATCCTGGGCGGCTTCTACACGCCCGGGGTGGGCGTCGTGGACTCCCTCCACGCGGGCACCCTCATGCGGGAACGGGCCCACGAGCTGGGGGCCCTGGCCGTCTCGGCGAGCACCGAGGTCACGGGCATCGAGGTCGAGGACGGCCGGGTCCGGGGCGTGCGCACCGACCGGGGCGACGTGCGCACCGAGACGGTCGTGGTCTGCTGCGGGGTCTGGAGCCCCCGGATCGCGCGGATGGCCGGGGCCTCCATCCCCCTGACCCCAGCCGTCCACCAGATGATCGACATCGGCCCGGTGCCCCTGTTCGAGCAGACGGGACGGGAGATCGCCTACCCCATCGTCCGGGACGTGGACAAGAACATGTACCAGCGCCAGAACGGCGCCGACTTCGAGATCGGCTCCTACGCCCACCGCCCCATCCTCTGGGACCCCGACGAGATCCCCTCCCTGGAGGAGGCCGCCCTCTCCCCCACCCAGCTCCCCTTCACGAAGGAGGACTTCGACCCGCAGATGGAGGACGCCCTGGAGCTGTTCCCCGAGATCGTGGGCGACGAGCGAGTGGGCATCCGCCACGCCATCAACGGCCTCCTCTCCCTCACCCCCGACGGCATGCCCATCCTCGGCGAGTCCCCGGAGGTGAAGGGGCTCTGGTCGGCGGCGGCCGTCTGGGTCAAGGAGGGCCCCGGGGTGGGCAAGACGGTGGCCGAGTGGATGACCGACGGCTGCCCGGAGATCGACCCCCACCAGTCCGACATCGCCCGCTTCTACCCCCACCAGCGGACCCGGGCTCACATCCAGGCCCGGGCCCGGGAGGGCTACAACAAGACCTACGGGATCGTGCACCCGGCCGAGCAGTGGGCGTCGAACCGGGGCGTCCGGGTGGCCCCCTTCTACGACCGGCTGGTCGCCCTGGGGGCCGAGTTCATCGAGGGCGGCGGCTTCGAGCGCCCCCACTTCTTCCGCGCCAACGAGGGGCTCCTCGAGGTCTACGGCGACCGGGTCATGCCCCGGGAGGCGGAGTGGGACGGGAGGTGGTGGTCGCCCATCGTGAACGCCGAGCACCTGGCCATGCGGGAGCGGGTGGGCCTCTTCGACCTCTCCGCCTTCGCCATCTTCGACGTCACCGGCCCCGGGGCCCTGCCCTACCTCCAGCGGATGTGCGTGGCCCAGATGGACGTCCCCGTGGGCCGCGTCGTCTACACGCCCCTTCTGAACGGGGCGGGCGGGGTGAAGGCCGACCTCACGGTCATGCGCCTCGGGCGCAACCACTTCCGGGTCGTGACGGGAGGCGGCTACGGGATGGTGGACAAGAAGTGGTTCTCGGACCACCTGCCCCAGGACGGCTCGGCCCAGCTCTCGGACCAGACCTCCGCCTGGTGCACCATCGGCCTGTGGGGTCCCCGGGCCCGGGACCTCCTGGCGGCCGTCTCCCCCGACGACGTCTCGAACCGCGCCTTCCCCTACGCCACGTGTCGGTACATCGAGGTGGGGAGCTGCCGGGTCCTCGCCTCCCGCATCTCCTACGTGGGCGAGCTGGGCTGGGAGCTGTACGCGCCCATGGAGACCGGGGGCAGGCTCTGGGACACCCTGTGGGAGGCGGGGCAGGCCTTCGGCGTCCTCCCCGTGGGGGTCGGGGTCTACCTCACCACGGGCCGGCTGGAGAAGAGCTACCGGGCCCACGGCAACGAGCTGGACCTGGAGTACGACCTGGTCGAGGCGGGCCTCGCCCGGCGGACCGTGAAGGAGGAGGACTTCATCGGCAAGCGGGCCCACCTGGAGCAGCGGGAGCGGCAGCCGGCGGCCCTCCTGTGCTCCCTCACCGTGGACGACCACACCTCCAGCTCGGGGGTCCGCCGTTACATGCTCGGCCGGGAGCCGGTCCTCACCCCCGACGGCGCGCCCCTCGTCGACGCCAAGGGCCGGCGCTCCTACGTGACGAGCGCCGGCTCGGGGCCGTCCGTCGGCAAGCACATCGTCATGGCCTACCTGCCCCCCGAGCACGCCAGGGTGGGCACCCGCCTGGCCGTCGAGTACTTCGGCGAGCGCTACCCGGTCACCGTGGCGGTGGTGGGGAACACCCCCCTGTTCGACCCGGCCAACGAGCGGATGCGGAGCTAGCTCGTGGAGGTCCTGGTCTGCGTCAAGCGGGTCCCCGCGACCGGCGGGAAGATCTCCCTGACGGAGGACGGACGGGCCATCGACACCCGGTTCCTGGGCTTCACCGTGAGCCCCCACGAGGAGTGCGCCGTGGAGGAGGCGGTCCGCCTCACCGAGACCCACGGGGGCTCGAGCACCGTCCTCACCCTGGGTCCTCCCGCCGCCGAGGAGCAGCTCCGGGACGCCCTGGCCATGGGAGTGGACCGGGCCCTCCTGCTCGAGACCGAGGGGGAGGAGTGGGACCCGGAGGCCACCGCCGCCGCCATCGCCGCGGCCGTGCGGGCCGATGAGGCCGCCGGCCACCGGTTCGACCTCCTGCTCTTCGGCAACGAGGCCGCCGACTCCGCCGACCACCAGGTGGGGGTGCGGGTGGCCCACGCCCTGGACCTGCCCTGCGTGACCGGGGTGAAGGCCCTGGCGGTGCGCGACGGTGCCCTGGAAGCCCGCCGGGAGACGGCTGGCGGGTGGGAGGTGTTCCAGGCCCCCCTCCCCGCCGTGGTCACCGTCCGGGAGGGGATCAACCTGCCCCGCTATCCTTCGGTGCCGGGCAGGCTCCGGGCCAGGCGGAGCCCCGTGGAGCGGGTGCGCCCGGAGCGCCGTCCCGGGGGACTGGAGATGGTCCGCCTCCTGTTGCCCGAGGACCGGGGCAGGGAGGTGGAGGTGCTGGGCCGGGGCCCCGAGGCCGCCCCGGCGGCCGTGGCCCTGCTGGCACGACTGGGGGTGCTGCCGCGGTGAGCGACCCCTCGACCGCCTCCGGGCCCGTCCTGGTCCTGGTGGAGCAGGAGGACGGCCGTCCCGCGGACAGCTCGCGGGAGGCCCTGACCCTGGGCCGCCGGTTGGCGGCGGCCCTCAGAGGTCCCCTGGAGGCCCTCGCCGTGGGGCCCGGTGCCGGGAGCCTGGCCCCGGCCCTGGCCCCCTTCGGGGTCGTCAGCCTCCACGCCGCCGAGGACGACCGCCTCGCCGCCTACGCGCCGGCGGCCTGGGCGCGGTGCGTGACGGAGGCCGTGGCGGCCCGCCGCGCCGCCGCCGTCGTCGCCGCCGGGACCGACCGCGGCCACGAGGTCCTGGCCCACGCCGCCGCCCGCCTGGGCCTGCCCATGGCCGCCAACTGCGTCCGGGCCGACCCCTGGGCCAGTCCCGGCGAGCCCCTGCGGGTGGTCCGGCAACGCTGGGGCGGGACCCTCCTGGAGGAGGGCCTGCTGCGGGGCGCCGTCAAGCTCCTCACCGTCGCCCCCCACGCCGTCGCCCCCGAGGAGGTCCCCGCCGCCGGCGAGGTCCAGGTCCACGGGCTCCGCCCCGCCCTGGAGGCGCGGGACCTGCAGGTCCGGGTGACGGCGCAGCTGCCCCGGGAGGCGGAGGGGGTCTCCCTGACCGAGGCCCGGGTGGTGGTGGGCGGCGGACGCGGGGTCGGCGGGGCCGAGGGCTTCCGCCTCCTGGAGGAGCTGGCCGGCCTCCTGGGGGGCGCCGTGGGCTGTTCCCGGGCCGCCACGAGCGCCGGCTGGCGGCCCCACGCCGACCAGATCGGGCAGACGGGGGTCCGCATCGCGCCCGACCTGTACATCGCCTGCGGGATCAGTGGGGCCAGCCAGCACATCGTCGGGTGCAGGGGGGCGAAGCGGATCCTCGTCGTGAACACCGATCCGGAGGCGCCCATCCTCGCCCACGCCGACTACGCGATCATCGGCGACCTGCACCAGGTCCTGCCGTCCCTCATCGCCGAGATCCGGCGGGTGGCGGCGGGGAGCCGGGCGGGAGGCGGACGCTGACCCGGAGTTTTCGGGCGGACCTGTCCCGTCGGGTACCTTCGCCCCGGGGGGGTGGAGCGTGAGCGAGGGAAGCCAACCGGAAGGCCAGGCCGCGGCCCTCCGGCGTCTCCTGGGCGCCGTCCGCTACGAGGTCGTTCCCCTGGGGGGCGTGGAGCGGGACCTCCCGGCGCTGCCGGCGGGGGCCACCGTGACGGTCACCTGCTCTCCCCGCCGAGGGCTCGACCCCACCCTGGCCCTGGCGGAGCGCCTGGCGGCCGGGGGGTTCCGGGCGGTGCCCCACCTGGCGGCCAGGATGGTGCGGGACCGGGCCCACCTGGCGGCGATCCTCCGCCGCCTGGACGCGGCCGGCATACGGGAGGCCTTCGTGGTGGGGGGGGACGCCCGGGAGCCCCTCGGGCCCTTCGACTCCGGCCACGCCTTGCTGACGGAGATGGCTGACCTCGGCCACGGTCTCGAGGCCGTGGGCATCCCCGGCTACCCAGAACCCCACCCGCTGATCGGGGAGGACGCCCTCCTCCGGGCCCTCCTGGACAAGCAGCCCCACGCCACCTACATGGTGACGCAGATGTGCTTCGACCCCGAGGCCGTCGTGGCGTGGCTGGCCCGGGTGCGCCGGTCCGGCGTCCGGCTGCCCCTCTACGTGGGCGTGCCCGGGGCGATCCGGCGGGCCCGGCTCGTCCAGGTCGCCGTCCGGGTGGGCGTGGGCGAGTCCCTCCGGTACCTGGACCGGCACGGGTCGCTGGCCGGCCCCCTCCTCGCCCGGAGCCGCTTCCGGCCCGACGGCTTCCTGGCGCGGCTGTCCGCGCTGGTGGCGGGGATGGACGGGGACGTCGTCGGGCTCCACCTGAACACCTTCAACCAGCTCGGGCCGACGGAGCGCTGGCGGTGGCGGGCCCTCCGGACGCTCCGCGTCCCCGGTCCCGGGGCCCCGCGGCCGGAGGACGACCCCCCGGGCCGGGCCGGGCCCTCGCCCCTTGCCGAGGGCCCCACCCGCGGGTAGAAATCCCTCCCGGCGGTCGGCGGGGTCGGATCGGAGACGGCGCGTGGACGCAGCGTGGCCCGGGGGAAAGCGGGGGGCCCTGGCGGTCACCTTCGACGTGGATGCCGAGTCGGTCATGCTTGCCCTCGACCGCTCGGCGGAGCACCGGCCGTCCCTCATGTCCCACCAGCGCTACGGGCCAGAGGTCGGCGTGCCGCGCCTCCTCGCCCTCCTCGCCGAGCGCGGCGTGCGGGCCACCTTCTTCGTCCCCGGCCTCACCGCCGAGCGCCACCCCGACGCCGTCCAGGCGATCCTCGCGGCCGACCACGAGGTGGCCCACCACGGCCACGTTCACGAGTCCCTCACGGGCCGCACGGAGCTGGAGGAGCGTGAGTTCATCGAGCGGGGGCTGGCGGCCCTGGACCGCCTCGGCGTCCGCCCCGCCGGGTACCGCGCCCCCTGGTGGGAGCTGGGAGCCCACACCCTGGACCTCCTCGCCAAGTACGGGTTCGCCTACGACTCGAGCCGCTTCGACCGGGATGGCCCCTACCGGCTGGAGACCGCCAAGGGGACCGTCGTGGAGATCCCCGTCCAGTGGGCCCTGGACGACTGGGAGCGCTACGCCTTCTGGCCGGGGGTCACCGGCTCCGGGCTCATCGCCAGGCCCTCCGAGGTGCTGGAGGCCTGGTGGGAGGAGGTGGAGGCCGTGATCGAGGCGGGGGGTGTGCCGGTCCTCACGATGCACCCCTTCCTTTCGGGGCGACCCTCCCGGGCCCGGGCCCTGGGGGCCCTGCTGGACCGGGTCCTGGCCCGGGGCGACACCTGGGTGGCCACCTGCGGCGAGATCGCCGAGTGGGTCGGCGGCCCGGAGCGCTCCGGCTAGGCTCCGACCCCGGGGCGGGCCGGCGGGCTCCCCCACCGACGCCGGACCGGCGCGGCGGACCCGGCCCGCCGTCAGCGGGCCCTCAGGCCCCCTCCTCGAGGGCGAGGGCGGCCGCCCGCACCTGGTCCAGCCGCCCGGGGTCGCGCAGCAGCGCCCGGAGCAGGAGGGAGGCGATCTGGTTGCCCAGCTCGTCCACCTCGCCGCGGCGGCCGCCGCTGTAGACGGTGAGGGTCCCCACGAGGATGCCGGTGATGGCCTCCCGCACCAGGCGGGGCGGCACCTCGACGAACTCCCCCGACGCCACCCCTTCGCCGATCATCCGCTCGATGGCCGCGTGGAGCCGCGCCCGCTTGCGGGCCCAGGGGGCGAAGGCCGGGTCCCGCATGACCTCCTCGGTGTACAGGCCGCTCAGGTCGTAGGGGGAGCTGGCCAGGTGCAGCACGTCCTGCCGCAGGTAGCGGTACAGCCTCACGGCCACCGGTCCCTCCCCGTCCGCCATGGCCTCGGCGAAGGGCACCGCCCGGTCCAGGTCGGAGTCGATGAGGGCCTGCAGGATGGCGTCCTTGGAGGGGAAGTGGTGGAACAGCGACGGCTGCCGGATCCCCACGGCCCGGGCGATCTCCCGGGTCGAGGTGCCGTGGTAGCCGCGGCGGGCGAACAGTCGGGAGGCCTCGGAGAGGATCCGCTCCCGGGTGGGGAGGGAGGGACCCGGCTCGCCCCCCACCGGGTGTCGCGCCCGCGCCGCCTCGATGCCCACGAAGACCTCCCCGAACGTTGCCGGGGACAGGCTACCGGAGCGGCGGCCCCTGGGGCGCGGCCCCGAGGGTCGGGGACGGCGGGCGGGGCTCCGACGAGGCTCGGGGCCTGCCGGTACGGTCAGCCCGGGCCCGCCCAGGCCATCAGCCCGAGCAGCTCGTAGGCGACCTGGGACGCAGCCAGGGCCGTGACCTCCGCGTGGTCGTAGGGGGGCGAGACCTCGACGACGTCGGCGGACACGAGGTGTGCGCCCCGCAGGCCCCGCAGGATGCCCAGCAGCTCGCGGCTGGAGAGGCCACCGGCCTCGGGCGTGCCGGTCCCGGGCGCGTGGGCGGGGTCCAGCACGTCGATGTCGACGGAGACGTACAGGGGGGCGTCGCCGACCCGCTCGCGCACCCGGGACGCGATCCCCGCCGCCCCCACCTCACCGACGTCCATGGCCGAGACGATGCGGAACCCCATGCGCTCGTCGTCGACCAGGTCGCGCGGGCCGTAGAGGGGGCCGCGAATGCCCACGTGGACGGAGCGGTCGGGCAGCAGCAGCCCCTCCTCCCAGGCCCGGCGGAAGGGCGTCCCGTGCGTGTAGGGGACCCCGAAGTAGGTGTCCCAGGTGTCCAGGTGGGCATCGAAGTGGACCAGGGCCAGGGGCCCGTACCTCCGCCGCACCACGCGGAGGAGGGGCAGGGCGATCGTGTGGTCGCCGCCCAGGACGAGGAGCCGCCCGGCGCCGGCCAGGAGCTCCTCCGCCCCCTCCTCCATGGCCCGGATGGCCTCCCGGATGTCGAAGGGGTTGCAGGGCATGTCCCCGGCGTCGGCGACCTGCTGGTCCCCGAAGGGACGGACCCCGAGGTCGGGGTGGTAGTCGCGGAGCAGCCGCGTCGCGTGCCGGATGGCGTGGGGCCCGAAGCGCGCCCCCGGGCGGTAGGTGACCCCGGCGTCGAAGGGGACCCCCACCACGGCGACGTCACACCGCTCCACCTGGTCCCGCCGGGGCAGCCGCGCGAAGGTCGGAGGCCCGGCGAACCGGGGCACCTGCAGCGGGTCCGGAGGCCCGACCACGTCCGCCGCCACCGCACCCCTCCTCTAGCCGGAGACGAGCTGGTAGGAGCGGATCCGGCCCCGGGCGATGGTGACCAGGGCCCCGTCCAGCACGCCCTCGCCGTAGCGGCTGCCCGGGTTCAGCGACAGGGTCCCGCCGATCCGGGCCACCCCCCGGGACTCGTGGATGTGCCCGTGGAGCCCGAGGAGGGGCTGGTACTCCTCCAGGGCCTCCCGTACGCTCCTGGACCCCACCGGGACCATCTGGATCTCCCCGCCGGCCTGGACCGGGCGGAGGTCGGGCGTCAGCTCCGGCGCCCAGTCCAGCCCAGACGCGAGGGGGGGCGCGTGGAGGTTGAACACCACCGGCTTGCTCCAGGTGAGCTCCGGCAGGCGTTCGCCCAGCTTCCGGCCCAGCTCCTCGTCGGGGCACTCCCGCGGAGAGTGCCACGGCGTGGGGTTGGCCCATCCCAGGCTCACCATCTCCAGTCGCCCCCGGGCGATCTCGACCACGCCCCCCTCGGGGTTCGTCACCGTCGCGCTGGCCTCGATGAGGTCCTCGATGCCGAGCTCGTCGTCGTTGCCGGGCATCACGTAGCACTCGACCCCCGTGCCCCGCAGCCGCTCGTCGGCCAGCTCCATCCACCGGCCAAGGTGGTCCCGCATCTGCTGGGAGAAGACCTTGCGCCGATACGGCTCGTCCTCCTCGAGACGCCGGTACTCGTCCTCGTCGCAGACGTAGGGGTAGTGGCCGTTCACCCGGAGGATCTCCTCCAGCCCGGCCAGCTCCTCCCGGGAGCCGGCCCGCACGACCCGCCCCAGGACCCGGCCCACCCACTGGTCCCCCCGGCGGACCAGGGGGACCAGCACCTTGCCGGTCACGTCGCCCCCGAGGATGAGGACGTCGGCCCGGTAGAAGCGCGCGGCGTTCAGGAACTTGCGCCAGCAGCGCTCCGAGCCGTGGATGTCGGCGACGTAGTAGATGGTGACCTCGTCCACGGGCCCCCTTCTACCCCACGGCCGCCTCGACCGACGACCCCGGTCCACCGGCCAGCCGAGCCGGCCCCGGCCCAACCTCCACCAGGGGGCCGTACAGGTCCGGTCGCCGGTGGGCGAGGTAGTGGAGGTTGGCGTCGCCGGGCGGGACCCGGGCCAGGTCGACCTCGGCGTAGAGCAGCTCCTCCCCGCTCCCGGCGCGGCACAGGACGTTCCCCTCGGGGTCCGCCACGCCGCTCTCCCCGACGTAGGTGTAGGTCTCGTCGGCGCCGACCTGGTTGGCGATCTCGATCTGACGCTTGGAAATCAGCGGAC
>CAYVCH010000062.1:0-11342 GCA_964449755.1 uncultured Actinomycetes bacterium | reverse complement strand
AGATCTGGGTCCTCCCGGCGGAGCAGGTGATCCGGATCCGCACCGGGGAGCGGGGACCGGACGCCCTCTGAAGCGGTGGGGCCGCCGACGGCAGACGGCCCCGGGCCTCGGGCGCGGCGTGGACCGTGGGGCGGGGCGACTGGTATAGTCCAGCCGCCGTGGCAGGCGCGGGACGTCGCCGTGGGGCCCGGCCCCGGGCCCCGGAGGCATGAGCCCCCCGGCTCGGCAGTGGGGCACGCGAGCGGGGGGCCGGGTCCCCGCCTACGTCGAGGGCTACCCCTTCGACCTCATCGTCATCGGCGCCGGCATCAACGGCGCTGGCGTGGCCCGGGACGCGGCCATGCGGGGGCTCAAGGTCCTGCTGCTGGACAAGGGCGACGTCGGGAGCGGGACCACGAGCTACTCGACCCGCCTCATCCACGGGGGGCTGCGCTACCTCGAGTACGGCGAGGTGGGCCTGGTCCGGGAATCCCTGAAGGAGCGGGCCCGGCTCCTGCGGATCGCCCCCCACCTGGTCAAGCCGGTGCGGATGCTCATCCCCATCTACCGGGAGAGCCGCCGGAGCGCGTGGACGATCCGGGCGGGGCTCATGATCTACGACCTGCTCTCCGCCGACCGCTCCCTGGGACACCACCGCTTCCTCTCCAGGCACAAGACCCTGGAGCTCGTCCCCAACCTGGACCCCCGGGGCCTCCGGGGGGCGGGGGTCTACCACGACGCCCAGGCCGAGTACCCCGAGCGGCTCTGCCTGGAGAACGCCCTCTCCGCGGCCTGGCACGGGGCCACCGTGCTCACCTACGCCAGGGTCGACGGCTTCCTCGTGGAGGGCCACGCCGTTCGGGGCGTCCGCTTCACCGACCTGCTGGGCGGGACCGTCCACACGGCCCGGGCCCCGGTGGTCGTCAATGCCGCCGGCCCCTGGGTGGACGAGGTCCTGGGGGCCCTGGGGTGGCCCGTGGGACGGCTCCTGGGAGGGACGAAGGGCAGCCACCTGGTGGTCGACCCCTTCCGGGGCGGGCCCCGGGATGCCCTGTACTTCGAGGCCGCCGAGGACGGCCGGCCCGTCTTCGTCGTCCCCTGGGCGGGCCGCTACCTCATCGGGACCACCGACATCCGGTTCCAGGGAAGCCCCGACTGGGTGGAGGCCGACGACGGGGAGATCGAGTACCTGATCCGGGCCGTGAACCGCGTGCTCCCCGGGGCCGACCTCACCCGCGACGCCGTGATCTACTCCTACTCGGGCGTCCGGCCGCTGCCGTACCAGGAGGCCGGGCCAGAGGCGGCGATCAGCCGCCGACACGTGATCCTCGACCACGGTGCGGAGGCCGAGGGGCTCATCTCCGTCATCGGCGGCAAGCTCACGACCTACCGGTACCTGTCGGAGAAGGTGGTGGACCTCGTCTTCCGCAAGCTGGGCCGGCGGCCGCCCGCCTGCGCCACGGCCCTGGTGCCCCTGCCCGGGGCCACCGTCGGGGACCTGGCGGCCTTCGAGGCCTGGTTCCGCGACCGGTCGGGCCTGCCCCCCGCCACGGCGGAGCGGCTCGTGCGCCTCTACGGGCTCCGGGCCGTGGACATCCTGCGCCTGGTGGAGGACGACCCGGTCCTGGGCCAGGCCTTCAGCCCCTCGACGGGGGCCATCGGGGCCGAGGTGGTCTGGGCCTTCACCAGGGAGCTGGCCCTCACCCTCAGCGACGCCCTCCTGCGCAGGACGATGGTGGCCCTGGGCCCGGGAGCCGGCCTCGACGCCGACGAGGCCGCCGCCCGCATCGGGTGCACCCACCTCGGCTGGGACGAGGGGCGGGCCGAGCGGGAGGTGGCCGCCTTCCGGGAGTCCATGCGGCGGTACCGGCCGAGGGCATCTGGATCCCCGACGGCCCCGGCCTGACCCGGCGGGGCGGCCCCCGATCAGTCCCCCCGCTTGATGGAGGCGTCGGCCAGGACGTCGGCGGCCTCATCCAGGCGGGTCCCCACCGCGTTCAGCCTCCGCAGCAGCTCCCAGCGCTTGAGGACCTGCATGTCGAGGTCGGCCCGGAACAGCCGGGCCATCTCCGCCTGGTACAGGCGGCGGACCACGTTGCACGCCTTCTTCGCCGCCAGGGCCCGGTCCGCCACCTCGCCGGGGGCGCCGGCGATGGCCTCCACGGCCACCCGCAGCTCCGTCACGGCCCGGATGATGGCCTCCAGGAGGGCCCGCAGGCCGTCCCCGGAGCCCATGCGGAACAGGTCCCACTCCCGCAGGAAGTCCCGGAGGTCGTCGAGGACGTCGTCGATGCTTCGGGACAGCCGGAACAGGTCCTCCCGGTCGATGGGCGTGACGATGGCGGTCGAGAGCCGGCGCACGAGCTGGGCCCGGAGGGCGTCCCCCTCGTGCTCGACGGCCTTCATCATCCGCCTGGCCTCGGCGAGGGGCAGCTCGCCGGCGAGGAAGTCCCGGACCAGGACGGCGCTGCCCTGGGTCACGTCCAGGTGGCGGGCGAGGAGGGTGACGAAGGACTCCGAGGAGCGGCGCCCCAGGTCCCGGACGATGCGCACGACCGGGATCCTCATCCCAGGCTCCGCAGGACGAGCGTGGAGCCCCAGGCCAGGGCGACCGAGGCGGGCAGCGTGAGGGCCCAGGCCGCCCCGATGCTCCGGGTCTCGTTCCAGCGGACCCGGCGCCGGGAGTGGGTGACGCCTGCGCCGACGAGGGCCGCGGTGGTGGCTTGGGTCGTCGACACCGGCGCCCCCAGGGCCGAGCTGGCCAGCACCACGGCGCTGGAGGCGAGCTCCGACGCCACGGCGTGGACCGGCCGCACGCGCATCAGGCGCTCACCCAGGCGCATGGCGGTCCTCCGGACGGCGAGGAGGGTCCCCAGGACGAAGGAGGCCGCGATGGCAGCCGCGTCGACGGGCGGGATGGCCCCCCCGGCGCCGCCCGCGAGGAGGATGGCCACCATCTTCTGGGCGTCGTTGGCGGCGTAGGCCAGGCACTGGACGGTGAAGCCGGCCCGGTGGAGCCACCGGAGGCGCGGGCCGGGCCGGCCCGGCAGCCGCTCGACGAGCCGGGCCGCGAGGACTCCGGCGCCCACGCTGGCGGGCAGGCCGACGAGGGCCACGACCACCACGGCACCCACCGTTCCCCAGGCCACCGGCAGGCCGGTCCCCAGGCCGGCTCCGACGATCCCCCCCAGGAGCGCCAGGGTGAGGCTGGTCGGGAGCCCGGCCCAGGAGAGGGCGAGCACCACCGCGATGGCCACGGCCACGGCGGTGAGGAGGGCCCGACTCCCGCCGGCGGCCTGGAACGAGACCAGGCGCCCAGCCAGGGTGCGGGCCACCTTCGTCCCGAGCACCAGGGGCCCTACGGCCACGAGGAGGCCCATGAGCCCCACCGCCGTCAGGGGCGTGAGGCCCCGGCTCCGGGCGCTCACCGACACCAGGGTGCCCCCGTCGTTGGCGCCGCTCACCAGGCCGAAGGTCAGGGCCGCGATCAGGAACATCGCCGTGGGGTCCTCGGAAACTGGTCTAGACCAGACTACCGCCTCGGCCCGCGCCTGGCAAGGGCGGCCCCTCCCGGACGGCCGCCTCGGCCCGCGCCTGGCAAGGGCGGCCCCTCCCGGACGGCCCGACGCAGCCCCTCGCGCCTCGACGGGGGCCCAAAGGCACCGGACACGGCCGGCGGGACGGCGTGCCGCCTCCTAGCGGCGCCGGGGGGCCCCTGCCCGCCGGCGCCGGGACCTGCCCCCGTCTCCCACCGGCCGCCACATCCCGAAGGTCTCGGACGCGGCGTCCACCCGGGCGCCCACCTGGAACTCGGTGCGGTCGCCCCGGTACACGTCCCGCGCGAACTCCATGGCCCGGCCCTCCTCGTCGAAGATCACCCGCGTGAGGAGGATGGCCGGGCTCCCCGGAGGGCTCCCGAGCATCTGCGCCTCGAACTGGTCCAGGGCGATGGCCTTCACCGACGCCTGGGCGTAGGCCGCCGTGACGCCGTAGTGGGCCTTCATGATCCCCCAGAGGGAGCTGCTGAGGTCGTGGCGGAGGAGGTCCGGGCAGAGGCGGGCGACCAGGTAGGCGTTCTCGATGGAGACCGGTTCCCCCTCCACCGACCGCAGACGCTGGACGAAGTGGACCCGCTCGCCGGCCTTCAGCCCGAGGGCCTCGGCGATGAACTCGTCGGGCTCCACGGTCTCGGCGGTCAGCACCCTGGCCCCGGGACGCCGACCCCTGCCGATCACGGTCTCGCTGAAGCTCCCCACGGTGAACCCGATCCTGGGGCCGGCCACGAACGTGCCTCGGCGGTTCCGGCGGTACACGTACCCGTCGGCGAGGAGCGTCTGGACGGCCTGCCGGGCGGTCATGCGGCTGATGGCGAACTCCTCGGCCAGCTGCCGCTCGGAGGGGATGCGCTCGTGGGCCGGCAGCAGGCCCGCCTCGATCCGGTCGCGCAGGACCGAGGCCACCCAGTAGTACAGGGGGGTGGCCCGCTGCCGGCTCCGCAGGCGCGGGGTCGTCCCCCGGCCGTCCCGCCGGGCCTCCACCGTCGGTCCCGCCGCTCCCATCGGCCCAAGTCTAGTGACCGGCGCCCCCGTCCGCTGCCACCGCCTTCCCCCCGGCGAGGGAGGCCCGCGTCAGGGCGCCGGCGGCAGGTCGATGACCCTGGCCCCCTCCGGCGGGAAGCGGGCGGTGATCCCGCTCCCCACGTGGAAGGCGGAGGCGGCGGCGCTCGGCAGGTCCGCCGACAGCTCCCCGCCGTCCTCCGTGCGGATCTTCAGCCGGGTGATGGGCCCCAGGAAGACGTGGCCCAGGACGGTGCCGACGAGCGCCCCCGGGGGCGGGGTCCCCTCGGGGCAGGGCTCGACGGTCAGGGATTCCGGCCGCACCAGCAGGAGGACCCGCTCCCCCGTCCGCCGCCCCCGGGCGGCGTCGGCGGCCACCTCCCGCCCCGCGTAGCGCAGGAGGCCCCGTTCGCCGTCCACGACGGTCGCCTCCAGCCGGTTCATGGTCCCCACGAACTCCGCCACGAAGGGCGTCGCGGGGCTGCCGTAGATCTCGGGCGGGGCCCCCACCTGCTCCAGGCGTCCGCTCGACATGACGGCCACGTGGTCGGAGATGGACAGGGCCTCCTCCTGGTCGTGGGTCACGTACAGGACCGTGATGCCGAGGGCGGTCTGGATCCGGCGGATCTCCTCCCTCAGCTGCACCCGGACCCGGGCGTCCAGGGCCGACAGGGGCTCGTCCATGAGCAGCACCCGGGGCTCGATGGCCAGGGCCCGGGCCAGGGCCACCCGCTGCTGCTGGCCCCCGGAGAGCTGGTAGGGGTAGCGGTCGCCGAGCTCCCCGAGGCCCACCAGCTCGAGCAGCTCCCCCGCCCGGCGGGCTCGTTCCGCCGCCGGGCGCTTCCGGATCCGCAGGCCGAACTCGACGTTCTCCCGGGCCGTCATGTTCGGGAACAGGCTGTAGGCCTGGAAGACCATGCCCATGCCCCGGCGGTTGGGGGGCACGTCGGTGATGTCCCGGCCATCCAGCAGGACCCGGCCCCGGTCGGGGACCTCGAAGCCGGCGACGATGCGCAGGGCCGTGGTCTTGCCGCAGCCGCTCGGCCCGAGGAGGGAGAAGAACTCCCCCTCCCCCAGCTCCAGGTGGAGGGAGTCCAGGGCGACCACCGGCCCGAAGGCCTTCGTGACGTCCCGCAGCTCCAGGTAGGCCACCTACCGGGTCCCCGCGATCTGGACCTGGCGGCCACCGACCCGGCGGCCGACCAGGACGATGCCAAGCATCGCCAACCAGGTGATGGCGAAGCTGATGAGGGAGAGGGCGGCGGCCCCCGTGGCCCGGGTCTCGCCGATGTAGTTGATGTACACGGCGAAGGAGTTGAACTGCAGGAGCACGGCCATCGTGAACTCCCCCATGACGATGGCCAGGGTGAGGAAGGCCGCAGAGAGCAGCCCCGCTCGGAGGTTCGGGATGATCACCCGGAACAGCACCGTGGGCCAGGCCGCCCCGAGGCTCTGGGCCGCCTCGGTGAGGGTGTGGACGTCGATGGCCCGCAGGCCCGCGTCCAGGGAACGGTACACGTAGGGCAGGGCCAGGACCACGTAGCCGACGACCAGGATCGGGCTGTCGGCGTAGAACCAGGTCGGCGTCCAGCGGAAGCCGCGCAGGAGGCCCACCACCAGGACGATGGGGGGTACGACGAAGGGCAGCACCGTCATGAGCTCCACCACGGACCGGAGGCGGGGCAGCTTGAGGTGCACCCAGTAGGCGGTGGGCACGAGCAGGACCAGGGCCAGGGCGATCGTGAGCCCGGCCAGCCGGAAGGAGAAGGCCAGGCTGCTCCGGAACAGGGGATCGGCCAGGATCTCGCGGTAGGCGTCGAACCCGTACCCGCCGCCGGCCGCCCGCAGGCTGAACCGGGCCGTGGCGAGCAGGGGGATCACGAAGTAGGCGGAGCCCAGGAGGAGCCACAGCAGGCCCCACCAGGGCACCCGCCCCCTCACCGCTGCCACCTCGCCGCCCAGCGCTGGAGCAGCGCGTACAGGCTCATGGTGGCGACCAGGACAACCACCATCCCCAGGGCCAGGGCGTCGCCCAGGTGGGGGTTGGCGATCACGTTGCCCAGGCGGACCTGGCCGATGAGGACCGTGACGAGGGGGATCTGGCCGGAGGTCAGGGCGAAGGCCGTGGCGTAGGCCCCGAAGGCGTTCCCGAACAGCAGCACGGTCGCCCCGAGGAGGGACGGCAGGAGGACCGGGAGGGCCACGTGACGCCAGTACTGGGCCGGGTTGGCCCCCAGGTTCAGGGCCGCCTCCCGCCACTCCCGCCGGAGGCCGTCCAGGGCCGGCGTGATGACCAGGATCATGAGGGGGATCTGGAAGTACAGGTACACGATGACCAGCCCCGTGAAGGTATACAGGGAGAAGCCGGCCCCGTACAGGTCGATGCCGAGGGCGTCCCGAAGGAAGCGGGTGACGACCCCGGTGATGCCGATGGTCGCGATGAAGGCGAAGGCCAGGGGGACTCCGGCGAAGTTGGCGGCCACCCCGGAGAAGGTGGTGAGACCCGTGCGAACCCAGCGGGGCATCCCCCGGGCGACCGCCGCGTAGGCCATGAGGAGCCCGAGCAGCCCTCCCAGCACGGCCGTGACCGCGCTGATGCTGACGCTCGTCCGGTAGGCCTGGAGGGCCCCGGGCTTCAGCAGGTCCCGGAGGAAGGCGAGCGTGAGCTCCCCCTGGTCGTCGCGGAAGGCGCCGACGACCAGGGAGGCCGAGGGGTAGAGGAGGAACAGCGCGGCGTACAGGAAGAAGGGGGCCACCCCCAGCCAGGCGGGGAACCGCCGGGCCCTCCTGGCGCGATGGCCCCCCGTCGGCTCCGCGGGCGTCGCCCGCCCTCCCCTTGAGCGTGCGGGGCCCCCTACACGCCGGCGACCTTCTCGCCCCACTGCTCGGCCACCAGGGCCGCCGCGTTGTCCCGCTGCTCCTGGGTGGGGAACACCACGTTGGCGTAGGACTCGGGCGGCGGCAGGGGCTCCAGCAGCTCCTGGGGGACCGCCCCCCGGTCCACCATGTCCTGGAAGCGGGCCGGGTGGGCGAGGCCCTTCAGCCACAGGAGCTGACCCTCGTCGGAGTAGAGGAACTCCTGCCACAGGCGGGCGGCGAAGGGGTGGGGGGCCTCCGCGTTGATGGCCTGGGCGTAGAAGTCGCCGTAGGCGGCGTCGCCCGGCACCAGGAAGGTCCAGGGGGCCACGCCCTTGAACTCCGCCGCGTAGGCCTGCTGGAGGTAGTCCCAGTCGATGGTGATGGGCGTCTCGCCGCTCGCCACCGTGCCTGGCGTGGGGTCGATGGGGATGAAGTTGCCGAGCCTCTTCAGCTCGGCGAAGAAGTCGATGCCCGGGGTGACGTCGTCGGGGGTGCCGCCCATGGCGAGGGTGGCGGCGAAGACCCCGGCCAGGGCCGCCCCCGACTCCCGGGGGTCGCCGTTCAGGGCCACCATGTTCTTGTAGGCGGGGCTCTTCAGGTCCTCGAAGCTCTGGGGCACCGTCTTCACGACGTCGGTGTTCACCCCGAGGGCGATGACCCCCCAGTAGTCGCCCACCCAGAGGCCGTTCGGGTCCTTCAGGTCGTCGGGGATGGTGTCCCAGAAGGAGTTCTTGTAGGAGGCGAAGAGCCCCTCGTTGGCCCCCTGGACGGCGAAGGAGGGACCGACGTCGAGCACGTCGGGGGCCCGGTCGGTGCCCGCCAGGGAGCGCACGGCCTCCAGCTCCTCCGCGGAGCTCGCGTTCGGCGAGGCGTTGTTCACGGTGACCCCGTGCTTCGTCTGGAAGGTCTGCATGATCTCGCCGTAGTTGGCCCAGTCGGGCGGCAGGGCGATGGTGTTGATCGTCCCCTCCTCCTGGGCGGCCGCGACGAGGTCCTCCAGGGACATCTCGGTCCCCGAGGACGGCGGGGTGGCCGGTGCCGCCGGCGTGGGGGTGACCTCCGCCGCCCGCCGGCAGGCGGCGAGCAGCGGCCCGAGGGCGAGGGCCCCGCCCCCTGCGGCCGTCCACCGCAACAGCTGTCGGCGGCTGACCCGCCGGTCGACCAGGGAGGACCAGGGGAACCCGTCCTGCCGAGCCATGCTTCCCTCCTTCCCCACCGGCGCCCCGTGGCGGCGCTGGACTATACCAGGCGCCTTGTACCACACACCGCCGAGCCCGGTCAATGGAGGTTCGCTGCCCCAGGCCGGTGGCCGGGAGCGGGCGGCAAGCCTGGCCGGCCCCGGGCCCCTCGCCGAGGCCGTCCCGTCCCGCCCCGGCCGTCACCCGCTACCCTTCCGCCGGTGGAACCCGCGACCCGCGCCCGCCCCGTCCCCGTGTCCCGGCTCCTGGAGGAGCTGCGGGCCCTGGAGCTCGCCTACTCGCCGGGCCACCACGGCCGCTGGTCGGCGAGGCGCCGGACGGCGCTGGTGGACCGGTGCCTCGTCGAGCTGTTCGAGGACGCGGGGGCGCCGAGGGGGACGGCCCTGGCCGCCCTGGGGGGCTACGGGCGGGGCGAGCTGGCCCCGGCGAGCGACCTGGACGTCCTCATCCTCCGGCCCGAGGGCGGGACCGGAGGCGTGCAGGATCTGGCCGAGGCCCTCCTGTACCCCCTCTGGGACGCGGGGTTCACCCTCGGCCACGCCGTGCGGACCCCCGAGGAGTGCCTGGCCTTCGCGGCCGGGACGCTCCCCGCCGCCACCGCCATGCTGGACGCCCGCTTCCTCGCGGGGGACCGGGACGCCTTCGAGGAGGCCCACCGCCTGGTCCTCTCCTTCCTGCGGGAGGACCCCCGGGGGTTCGCCGCCCGCCTGCAGGAGGACGCCGCCGGGCGGGCCGGGCGGTACGGGGCCACCTCCCGGCTCATCGAGCCCGACCTGAAGGAGGGGCGGGGAGGTCTCCGGGACGTCCACGCCCTCCGGTGGGTGGCCCGGGTGGCCCGGGGCGGCGACCTGGAAGGCCTGGTCGAGCTGGGCCTGCTCCGGGCCCGCGAGCAGGCCGCCCTGGAGCAGGCCGAGGAGTTCCTGACCCGGGCCCGGAGCGCCCTGCACCTGGCCACCCGGCGGAAGACGGACCGGCTGCTCCTCGAGCTCCAGGCCCAGATCGCCCTGGACATGGGCTTCCAGGACGAGCCGGGCCTGCCGGGGCCGGACGCCCTCATGCGGGCGGTCTTCGAGCACGCGCGGCAGGTCGAGCACATCTCGGCCTCGGTCCTGGACCGCTTCGAGGCCGGGGAGGGGGACGGTCCCCCCACGGCCCTGGTGCCGACCCCCGAAGGAGTCCTGGCGGCCTTCGCGGACCTCGCGGAGGCCGGCGCCCCGGCGACTCCCGGGCTGCTCGACGCCGCCGAGGCGGCGGACCTCCCCGATCCAGTGCCCTGGACCCCGGCGGCCCGGGAGGCCTTCCTGCGGATCCTGCGGAGCGGGGAGGCGGGGGCCCGGGCCCTGGAGACCCTGGACCGGTTGGGCCTCCTCGTCCGGTACCTCCCCGAGTGGGCCCCGGTCCGGTGCCGGCCCCAGCGGGACCCCTACCACCGCTCCCCGGTGGACGTGCACCTGCTGGAGACCCTGGCCGGGGCGGCGCGGCTCCTGGAGGGCTCCGGGGGGAACGACCCGGTGGCCCGGGAGGCCCGGGCGGCCCTGACCGACGTGGACGGGCTGCTCCTCGGAGCCCTCCTGCACGACATCGGCAAGACCGGCGAGGGCGGCCACGTCGCGGCGGGGGTTCGGCAGGCCACCGCGGCCCTGGACCGCATGGGGTTCGAGGGCCCCACCCGCGACCTCGCCCTGTTCCTGGTCGAGCAGCACCTGCTGCTGTCGGACACGGCCACCCGCCGCGACCTGGAGGACGATGACCTCATCCTCGACGTGGCCTCCAGGGTGGGCGACCCCGGGCGCCTGGCCGCCCTGTACCTGCTCACCGTGACCGACGCCCGGGCCACGGGCCCCGTGGCCTGGACGCCGTGGCGGCAGACCCTGGTGCGGGAGCTGGTGGCCAAGGTCGAGCACGTGCTGGAGCGGGGGGAGATGGGGCCGGAGCTGGCGGAGCGCCTGGCCGCCCGAGTCGCGGAGCTTCGGGAGCTCCTGGCCGGGGAGGACCCGGCCGCCGTCGACGGGTTCGTCCACCGCGTGCCCCACGGCTACCTCCTGGCGGTCCCCGCCGAGCGGGCCGCCGAGCACTTCCGGCTGCTGGCGTCCCCCGTGGGGCGGACCGAGGTCCGGACCACCGTGCACCCGGGCACCCGGGCGGGCACGTACGCGCTGAGCGTGATCGCGGCCGACCGCCCCGGCCTGCTCTCGTGGGTGGCGGGGGCCCTGGCCGTGGCCGGGCTCTCGATCCTCACCGCCCAGGTGTTCACCACCGAGGACGGGGTGGCGGTGGACGTGTTCGAGGTCGAGGGGGTCTTCGAGCCGGAGGTGGACGAGGGGCGCTGGCGGGAGTTCCGCTCGCTGCTCCGGAAGGCCATCGAGGGCCGCCTCGCCCTGGAGCACCGGGTGGCCGAGAAACGCCGTCACTACCCGCGGCCCCGGGCCGAGGTCCCCGTGCGGGTGACCGTGGACAACGACGCCTCGGACTTCTTCACCGTCATCGAGGTGGGCGCGGCCGACCGCATTGGCCTGCTGTTCGACATCACCAGGACCTTCGCCGAGCTCGGCCTCGACGTGCACCTGGCCAAGGTGGCGACCTATGGGGCCCGCGTCGTGGACGCCTTCTACGTCCGGGACGTGCTGGGCCAGAAGGTCGAGGACCCGGAGCGGGTCACGGCGTTGGAGCGGGTGCTCTCCGAACGCCTGCGGGCCTAGCTGTGGTTCCCACCCACGTCGTTGACAAGGACCTGCATCGGGGTGAGCCC
>CAYVCH010000061.1:0-11360 GCA_964449755.1 uncultured Actinomycetes bacterium | reverse complement strand
GCCCGATGAGCCGCTCCGCGGCCCGGGGCCGCGCCAGGGCGGCCGAGCCGAGGACGGCCCGGGCCGCGCCGGCCGCCAGGACCGCCTCCACCTCGGCCCCGCTGGCGAGTCCCCCGCTCGCCTGGACCCGGACGGGCAGCTCGGCCAGCCGACGAAGGAGACCCAGGTTTCGGGGCTCCCCGGTGAGGGCGAGGTCGAGGTCTACGACGTGGAGCCACCGGGCCCCCGCCTCCACCAGCGACCCCGCCGCCTCCAGGGGGTCGCCCCCGAAGGCCTCCACGGGCACCGGGCCCCCGGGCTCCATCCGCGCCAACCGCCCCCCGGCCAGGTCCAGGGCGGGCAGGACCTCGAAGCTCACGACGGGCCGGCGCTCCCTCCCGCAGCGGTCGGGACCGGGGCCGCCGCCCTCGGGGACGGTCCCTCCCCCGGCCCCTCCGGCTCGAGCCGGGCGGCCCCCGGGCCGAGGAGCAGCCGCAGCTCCGACAGCAGGCCCGGGTCAGCCGTCACCCGGTGCCCGCCGAGCGCAAGGGGCGTGACTCCCTGCCGGGTGATGAACCGGACCCGGACCGGCGTCGGCCCGGGCCGCGACGCCAGCAGCTCCCTGAGCTTCGCGATGAGCCCGTTCGTGCACTGGGCCGGGGTGAGGTCGACGACCAGGGACGCCCGGGCAGCCCGCTCCCCGGCGAGGTCGAGGGCCCGGATCTCCACCGCCCGCAGCTGCAGCTGGCGACCGCGCAGGTCCACCCGCCCCCGCACGAGCACGATCCGGTCGGTTGCCACCAGCTCCGGCACCTGCTCGTAGACGCCGGGGAAGGCCACCACGTCCACCGCCCCGGCCAGGTCCTCCAACCGGAACAGCGCGTAGGGCTCGCCCCGGCGCGTGTAGCGGCGGGCCACGGCCCCGATGATGCCGCCGACGGTGACCAGGTCGCCGTCGCCCAGCTCCGCCAGGTCGGCGATCTCCCGGTCGGTCTGGGCCGCCAGGGCCTCCCGCACCCCGAGCAGCGGGTGGTCGGTCACGAACTGGCCGAGCATCTCCTTCTCGTGGCGCAGGAGGGTCGGCCGGTCGAACTCCTCGCCCTGGACGACGGCCGCCTCGTCGATGTCCAGGGCGGGCTCGGAGCCCGCCGCGAAGAGCGACCCCTGGGCCGCGGCCTCCGCCCGCCGGTCGGCCAGGATGGGCGTCGTGACCCTCCCGTAGTTCTCGAGCAGGGCGCGGCGGGGATGGCCGAAGGAGTCGAAGGCCCCCGCCAGGATCAGGCTCTCCAGGGTCTTCTTCGTGAGGATCCCCGGGTCCACCCGGCGGCAGAAGTCCTTGAAGGACTCGAAGCGGCCCCCCGCCTCCCGGGCCGCGATGACCTGCGCCACCGCCGCCTCCCCCACGTTCCGGACGGCCGCGAGGCCGTAGCGGATGGCGGGCTCCCCTCCCGGGACGGGGGCGAAGTCGAGCTCCGACTCGTTCACGTCGGGGGGCAGGACGCGCAGCCCCATGAGGCGGCAGGCGTTCAGGTAGTAGGGCTTCTTGTCCTTGTCGTCCTTGACGCTCGTGAGGAGGGCGGCCATGTACTCGACCGGGTAGTGGGCCTTGAGGTAGGCAGTCTGGTAGGCGACGTAGGCGTAGGCACAGGCGTGGGAGGCGTTGAAGCCGTAGTCGGCGAAGGGGGTGATGAGGTCGAAGATGTCCTCGGCCAGGCGCTTCGGGTAACCCCGCTCCACGCACCGGCGCACGAACGTCTCCCGGTGGGGCACGAGCAGGGCGCGGATCTTCTTGCCCATGGCCTTGCGGAGGGTGTCGGCCTCACCCATCGAGTAGCCCGCCATGCGCACGGCGATCTGCATGACCTGCTCCTGGTAGACGATGATCCCGTAGGTGGCCTCGAGGATGGCCTCGAGGTCGGGGTGGGGGTAGGTGACCGGCTTGCGCCCGTGCTTGCGCTCGGCGTACTCGGTGTGCATCCCCTGGTTCAGGGGTCCGGGCCGGTACAGGGCGACGAGGGCCATCAGGTCCTCGAACCGGTCCGGCGCGAGCTGCCGGATGAGGGAGCGCATCCCGGGGCTCTCCATCTGGAACACCCCCGTGGTGTCGCCCCGGCGCAGCATCGCGTAGGTGGCCTGGTCGTCCAGGGGGACGTGGTCGATGTCCAGCTCGACGCCGCGACGGCGCAGGTGGGCCAGGGTGTCCTCGATGACGGAGAGGTTCCGCAGCCCGAGGAAGTCCATCTTGAGCAGGCCCAGCTTCTCGACCCCGTGCATGTCGAACTGGGTGACGATGCGCTTCTCCCCGCCCCCGCCCTGGTCCTTGGCCAGCTTGAGGGGGAGGTAGTTCACCAGGGGCGCGTCGCCGATGACGACGCCGGCCGCGTGGACCGAATCCTCCCGGCGCAGGGACTCCAGGGCCCGGGCGGTCTCGATGATCTCCTTCGCCTCGGGCTCGTTCTCGTAGGCCTCCCGGAGCTCCGGGGACAACTCCAGGGCCTGGTCGATGGGGTGCTCCCGGCCGAGGACGGCCGGAGGGTACATCTTGCACAGCCGGTCCCCCACGGAGGCCGGAAAGCCAAGCACCCGGGCGGCGTCGCGGATCCCCTGCTTGCCCTTGATGGTCTGGAACGTGATGATCTGGGCCACGTGGTCCTCGCCGTACCGCCTGGCCACGTACCGGATGACCTCGTCCCGGCGCCGCTCGTCGAAGTCCATGTCGATGTCGGGCAGCTGCCGCCGCTCGGGGTTCAGGAACCGCTCGAAGATGAGCCCGTAGCGCAGGGGGTCGAGGTCCGTGATGCGAAGCGCGTAGGAGACCACCGAGCCGGCCGCCGAGCCCCGACCGGGGCCCACCCGGATGCCGCTCTCCCGGGCGAACCGGATGAGGTCCCACACGATCAGGAAGTAGCCGGCGAACCCCATGCGGCAGATGGTGTCCAGCTCGTGCTCGATGCGCCCGCGGACCTCGTCGTCCAGCTCCCCGTAGCGCTCCCGAGCCCCCCGGTAGACCAGCTCCCGCAGGTACTCCTCGAGGGGCCGGCCGTCCGGCGGCTCGAACCGGGGCAGGTGGAGGCGCTGGTCGGCGGGGGCCCGCTCGCCGTAGACGAGCCTGAGCTCGCACATCTCGGCCACGGCGAGGGTGGCGTCGCAGGCCTCGGGCAGCTCCCGGAACAGCTCCCGCATCTCCCGGGGGGACTTCAGGTAGAACTGGTCGGAGTCGAAGCGCAGCCGCTGCGGGTCGCTCTGGACCTTCTGCTGCTGGATGCAGAGGAGCACGTCGTGGGGCTTCGCGTCCTCCCGCAGCGTGTAGTGGGAGTCGTTGGTGGCCACAACGGGCAGGCCGAGGGCGCGGGCCAGCGCCACCTGCTTCGGGAGGAGCCGCCGCTGGTCGGGGAGGCCGTGGTCCTGGACCTCGATGAAGAAGCTCCCCGCCCCGAAGATGTCCCGGTAGGTCGCCGCCACCTCGGCCGCCTTCCGGTCCTGCCCCTGGAGGAGGGCCACCGCGACCTCGCTCGAGAGGCAGCCCGAGAGCCCGATGAGGCCCTCCGCCCGCTCCGCCAGCAGCTCCTTGTCGATGCGGGGCCGGTGGTAGAAGCCCTCCAGGTGGGCGTCGGTGACGAGGCGGAGGAGGTTGCGGTACCCGACCTCGTCGCGGGCCAGGATCGTGAGGTGGTGGTACTTCTCCTCGCTCTCGCCGGGCGTGCGGTCGAAGCGGGAGCGGGGGGCCACGTAGGCCTCCACGCCGACGATGGGCTTGACCCCCGACGCCAGCCCGGCCTCGTAGAACTCGAGCACCCCGAACATCGCGCCGTGGTCGGTGACGGCCAGGGCCGGCATTCCGAACTCCCGGGCCCGGGCGAAGAGGGCGTCGATGCGGGAGGCCCCGTCGAGCAGGGAGTACTCCGTGTGCGTGTGGAGGTGGACGAAGTTCGCCTGCGCCAACGTTCCCTCTTCGCCAAGCCTAGCGCGCTGGCCCGCCGGCCACGCCGCTTGCCAGCCCGGGGCCCCGAGTGTAGCCTGTCCACGGGGTGAATTACAAGGCTGTAACGTTTCCACAGGTTGTCCACAGGAGCTGACGGTGCGGCTCTCCTACTCCTCGATCTCGGTCTACGAGGCCTGCCCCGCCAGGTACCGGTTCCAGTACGTGGAGCGGCTGCCCACGCGGCCCTCCCCGGCCCTGTCCTTCGGCGAGTCCCTCCACCGGGCCCTGTACCGGTTCCATGACCGGCCCGTGCCGGTGGCCCCGTCCCTGGAGGAGCTGCTCGAGATCCTGGACGCCGTCTGGGTCGGCGAGGGCTACGCCGACGAGTCCGAGGAGCAGGCCTACCGGGACCACGCCCGGCAGGTCCTGGCCCAGTACCACCGGGACAACGCTCCCGCCTACCGGATCCCGGCGGCCCTGGAGTTTCGCTTCGAGGTCGAGGTGGAGGGCGTGCCCGTGGCCGGCGTCATCGACCGCATGGACCGGGCCCCGGGCGGCGGCTACGAGATCGTGGACTACAAGACCAGCCGGCGGCTGCCCGCGCGGTCGGCGGTGGATGCCGACCTCCAGCTCTCCCTGTACTGGTACGCGGCCCGGGAGCTGTGGGGCATCCAGCCGGAGCGGCTCACCCTCTACTACCTGCTGCCGGGGCAGCGGATGACCACCGCCCGCGCCCCCGAACACGCCGACGAGCTGCGGCGGCGGGTGCTCCGGGTGGCCGAGCGGATCGCGGCCGGCAGGTTCGACCCCCGCCCGGGGCCGGCGTGCGGCTGGTGCGACTTCCAGGCCCGCTGCCCGGTCTTCCGCCACCGAGAGGAGCTGGCCGGGGGCGATCCGGCCCCCCGCATGACCGAGGTGGTGGACGAGTGGATCGCCCTCAAGCGGAGGAGCCGCGAGCTCCACCGGCGCCTGGACGAGCTCGCCGCCCTCATCCACGCCTTCTGCGAGGAGCACGGGTACCGGCGGCTCTACGGCTCCGACGGCGCGGCGGTGGACCGCCGACCCCAGCCCGTGACCAACCCGGACGGGGAACGCCTCCGAGCCGCCCTGGAACCCCTGGGCCTGTGGGAGCGGGTGCTCTCGGTGGACCCGGCCAAGCTCCAGGACCTCGTGGAGTCCCGCACGCTGCCACCGCAGGTGGAGGACGCCGTCCTGACCTCGCGGGAGGAGGCCCGGACCCGGTTCGCCCTCTACCTGCTGGAGGAGGCGCGGGCCCGACGCTGAGGCCCTGCGGCCTCACGCCCGACGCTGAGGCCCCGCGGCCTCACGCCGACGTCCCGCCCCGCCCACCCTCACCCCTCCCTGGCCCGTCGCAGGGCCTCGGTGAGGTCCGGGGGCAGGGGATCCTCCACCGCGACCGGCTCCCCCGTGCGGGGGTGGGAGAAGGCGAGCCACCCGGCATGCAGGAAGGGCCGCGAGAGCCCCAGGCGCCGGGCGTCGTCCCCCCCGCCACCGTAGCGGGCGTCCCCCAGGATGGGGTGCCCCACCGACGCGAGGTGGACCCGGATCTGGTGGGTGCGGCCGGTCCGGGGGACGGCCTCCAGGAGGGTGGCCCGGGGGAGCCGCTCTCGCACCTCGAACTCGGTGGCGGCCGGCCGCCCGAGGACGGGCCGGATCACCACCCGCGCGCCGGCGCGGCCCAGGGGCGCCTCCACCGCGAACCGCCCGGGCTCCACGACGCCCCGGACCAGGGCCAGGTACCGCCGATCCACCTCGTGGCGGGCGAGCATCGCGGCCAGGGCCCGGTGGGTCTCGTCGTCCCTGGCCACGAGCAGCAGGCCCGAGGTCCCCGCGTCCAGGCGGTGCACGATCCCCGGCCGCAGGGGACCCCCCTCCGAGGACAGCGGCCCGCCCAGGGCGAGCAGGCGGTTCACCAGGGTCCCCGTGCGCCGGGCCGCCGAGGGGTGCGTGGGCAGGCCCGGGGGCTTGCTCACCACGAGGAGGTGCGCGTTCTCGTACCGCACCTCGGGGGGCGGCCCCTCGGCGGGGACCTCGGTGCCGGCCCCCAGGTCCACGGCGATGGCCTCGCCCCCCGCCAGCCGGAAGGACTTGGGCCGCGGGCGCCCATCCACCAGCACCCGTCCCTCGGCGATGGCCCGCTGCACGTCGGCCCTGGGGACCCGGAGCAGCGTGGCCAGCACGGCGTCCAGCCGCCCCGGCAGGCCGCGCACCGTCCGGAGGCCGGGTCCGGGGGCTCCCCTCACCGGCGATGGGGCGCCCGCGGGGCTCCCTCCGCGGAGCTCGCCCGCCCCCGGCCCCGCCGGGTCCCGGACAGCACCAGGAGGAGGGCCCCGACGACGATGGCGGCGTCGGCCAGGTTGAAGACCGGCCACACCCGCAGGTCGACGAAGTCCACCACCCGGCCCGACAGACCCGGCCCCCGGGCCACGCGGTCGGTGAGGTTGCCCAGGGCGCCGCCCAGGACCAGCCCCAGGGCCGCCGCCGTCAGGGGCTGGCCGAGGCGGAGGGAGGCGAGCACGATGGCCACCGCCACCACCGCGGTGGCCCCGGCGAACAGCCAGGGCGCCGCCTGGCCGATGCCGAAGGCCCCACCGGAGTTCGTCGTGTAGTCCAGGTGCAGCGCCCCGGGGATCACCCGGATCACCTCGCCGCCGGCCAGCCGGCGCTCGGCCCAGAGCTTCGTGACCCGGTCCAGGGCGTACGCGCCGGCGGCGGCGAGGTAGAGCAGGCCCGCCAGGCGCCCCCGGCCCACCGGCGTCAGCGTCGAGCCTGGGCCTGGGCGTCCTTGATGCAGAGATCCGCGTAGGGCAGGGCCCGCAGGCGCGCCTTCTCGATGGGCTTCTTGCACCGTTCGCAGATGCCGTAGGTCCGCTGGTCCATGCGGGCCAGGGCCCGGTCGATCTTGGACAGGAGGTCCCGGACGTTGTTCTCGATGGACAGGTCCCGCTCGCGCTCGAAGGTGAAGGTGCCGGCGTCGGCGCTCTCGTCGTCGAAGGACACCTCCCCCGACAGGTCCGACTGGGACGCCGCGAACTGGCTCTCCTCGATGGTGGCGAGCTGCTCCTCCAGCTCGGCCCGCTCGGCCAGGAGCCGTTCCCGCAGCTCGCTCAGCTCCTTCCTCGTGAAGGGGGACTTGGTGGCCATGGCTGACGGAAGCTAGCACCGGGAGGTTTCCGCGACAAGCGGCCCCCGGAGTTCCCTCTGCGGCAACGGCCAACCCTCACCGCCCGGTCGCGGCCCAGGGAGGCCACGGTGACGGCCGCCCGACCGTTGCCCATCCTACCAACGAGCCAGGCGCGCCGCCACCTCCTCCTCGGACAGCCCCTCCACACCGAAGACCTTCGTGCGGGAGCGCGGGCCCGCCGAGAGCCGCACCCGGGACGGGGGGACCCCCAGGGCCTCGGCCAGGACGCGCCGGGCCTCCTCGGTGGCCCGACCCCCTTCGGGGGCGGCGCGCACGCGCAGCACCAGGCCGCCCTCCCGGCGCTCCAGCCCCGGAGCGCGGCACCGCGGGACCACCCGCGCCACCACCCTCGCCATACCGTGAACCTCGCCGTCGGGTCCCATCGAGTACCATGCTGCCGCAAAGGCGTGGACGGGAACGAGTAGGGGGGACGCCCGAGCCCCGAGCGAGCCGGGGACGGTGGGAGCCCGGCGGTCGGCCCCTCCGAAGATCCTCCCCGAGCCGCCGCCCGAACGGGGGCCGAGGGCGCCGATGGTGGCCCGGCGCGCGGCCCCCCAGTAGACGCGGCCGGGTCCGCCCGTGACAGCGGGAGGCTGTCCGGGGCCGGGTGGCGCCGCCGGGGGCACCCGGGCCCGTCGCAGCCGGTGAGCGGCCGGGTCCCGCGAGGGGCTCGGCAAGCGGGGTGGTACCGCGGGGCCCGACGCCTCGTCCCTGCGAGGGGCGGGGCGTCTGTCGTCGGGGAGGACCAGCGTCGGCGCCCGGGACGCGGAGGACGGCAGCATGCGAGGGTTCGAGCCGGTGGATCCGAGGGCCAGCCTGCCCGAGCTCGAGCAGGAGATCCTCGCCTTCTGGCGGGAGGCCCGGGTCTTCGAGCAGAGCCTGCGGCTCCGCGAGGGCGGGCCGGAGTGGGTGTTCTACGAGGGGCCCCCCACGGCGAACGGCCGTCCCGGCATCCACCACGTCGAATCCCGCACGTTCAAGGACGTCTACCCCCGCTTCAAGACCATGACCGGCCACTACGTCCACCGGAAGGCCGGCTGGGACTGCCACGGCCTGCCCGTCGAGCTCGAGGTGGAGAAGGAGATCGGCACGCGGTCGAAGCGGGACATCGAGGCCTTCGGCATCGCCGAGTTCAACCGCCGCTGCCGGGAGTCGGTCACCCGCTACGCCCTCGACTGGGAGCGCCTCACGGAGCGGATCGGGTTCTGGATCGACCTCTCCGAGGCCTACTGGACGATGTCCCCCGGGTACGTCGAGAGCGTCTGGTGGTCCCTGAAGGAGCTGCACCGCCGCGACCTGCTGTACGAGGACCACAGGGTCACGCCCTACTGCCCCCGGTGCGGCACCTCCCTCTCCGACCACGAGGTGGCCCTGGGCTACGCCCGGGTGGAGGACCCCAGCGTCTACGTCCGCTTCCCCGTCGTCGCCGCCCCCGACCCCGGCCTCGTGGGGGCCTCCATCCTCGGCTGGACCACCACCCCCTGGACCCTCATCTCGAACCTGGGCCTGGCCGTGGACCCCCGGGCGACCTACGTCGTCGCCGAGGCGCAGGGCGAGCGCTACGTGGTGGCCCGGGCCCTCCTCGCCCCCACCCTGGGGGAGCAGGCCCGGGTGGTGCGGACCCTGGTCGGGCGGGACCTGGTGGGGGCCCGGTACGCCCCGCCCTACCAGAACGTCGACGCCGACACCCACCGCGTGGTGGCCGCCGACTTCGTCTCCCTGGAGGAGGGCACCGGCATCGTCCACATGGCGCCGGCCTTCGGCGCCGAGGACCTGGAGGTGGGGCGCCGGGAGGGCTGGCCGGTGTTCAAGCCCGTCGACGAGGAGGGGCGTTTCACCGACGAGGCCCCGGCCTTCGTCCGGGGCCGGTTCGTGAAGGAGGCCGACCCCGACATCGTCGAGGACCTCCGCCGCCGCCGGCTGTTGCTGCGGGCGGCGACCGTGGAGCACACCTACCCGCTCTGCTGGCGGTGCGACACGCCCCTCCTGTACTACGCCCGGACCTCCTGGTACGTCCGAACCACCGCGCGGAAGGAACGCCTCCTCCAGGTCAACGAGGACGTGAACTGGTACCCCCCGCACATCAAGCACGGCCGCTACGGCGACTGGCTCGCGAACAACGTCGACTGGGCCCTGTCCCGGGAGCGGTACTGGGGCACGCCCCTGCCCATCTGGCGGTGCCCGGAGCGGCACGTCACGGTGGTGGGCTCCCTGGCCGAGCTGTCGGAGCGGGCCGGCAGGGACGTCTCGGGGGTCGACCCCCACCGCCCGGCCATCGACGAGGTCACCTTCCCCTGTCCCGAGTGCGGAGACGAGGCGCGACGGGTGCCGGAGGTCGTCGACGCCTGGTACGACTCCGGGGCCATGCCCTTCGCCCAGTGGGGCTACCACCCGGAGCTCCGCCGGGGCGAGGAGGAGTTCCGCCGGCGCTTCCCCGCCGACTTCATCTCCGAGGCCATCGACCAGACCCGGGGGTGGTTCTACTCGCTCATGGCCGAGGCCGTGCTGCTGTTCGACGAGACCGCCTACCGCAACGTGGTCTGCCTCGGGCTCATCGTGGACCGGGAGGGACGGAAGATGTCCACCCGCCTCGGCAACGTCCTGGACCCCTGGCAGGTCCTGGACCGGTACGGGGCCGACGCGCTGCGCTGGTACCTCCTGACGGGGGGCTCGCCCTGGACGGAGCGGCGGGTCTACCCGGAGGCCGTCGAGGACGTCGTCCGCCGGTTCCTCCTCACCCTGCGCAACGTCCACAGCTTCTTCGTCACCTACGCGAACGCCGAGGGCTTCGACCCGTCCGAGGCGGAGGAGGTGCCGGTGGCCGACCGGCCGCCCCTGGACCGGTGGATCCTGTCGCAGCTGGCCCGCACCGTGCGGGAGGCCCGGGACGCCCTGGAGCGCTACGACGCCACCGGCGCCGGACGCCGCATCGAGCGGTTCGTGGAGGACCTGTCCAACTGGTACGTGCGCCGCGCCCGGCGCCGCTTCTGGAACCCCACCGGCGAGGAAGGGCGCGACTCCCGGGCCGCCTTCCTCACCCTGTACGAGTGCCTCCTCACCGTGGCACGGCTCCTCGGCCCCTTCACCCCCTTCATCGCCGAGGCCCTCTGGAGGAACCTGGCCGCAGGCCGTCGGGGCGCCCCCGAGTCCGTCCACCTCGCCGACTACCCGGAGGCCGACCCCTCCCGCATCGACGAGGGCCTGGACGAGGCCATGGCCGTGGCTCGGCAGATCGTGTCCCTGGGCCGGACCGTCCGCACCGACGCCAGGGTCCGAGTCCGCCAGCCCCTGGCCGAGGCCGTGGTCCACCACGCCGGCGACCCCCGGGCCCTCGAGCCCCTCCTCCCGCTGGTGGCCGACGAGCTGAACGTGAAGGAGGTGGTCTTCGCCGAGTCCCTGGAGGAGCTGGGGCGCTGGCGGGCGAGGCCCAACTACCGGGTCCTCGGCCCCCGCCTGGGGAGCCGGGTCAAGGAGGTGGCGGAGGCGTTGGCGGCGGACGAGGGGGCAGCGGCCGGGGCCCTCGCCCGGGGCGAGTCGGTCACCCTGCCCCTGCCCTCGGGCGAAGTACGCCTCGAGCCCGGGGACGTGGACCTGGTCCAGGAGACCCGGGCCGGCTGGGCCGCCGCCGCCGGAGGTGGACTGACGGTGGCCCTGGACCTGACGGTCACCCCCGAGCTGCGGCTGGAGGGGCTGGCCCGGGAGCTGGTGCGGGTGATCCAGGAGGCCCGCCGGGCCGCCGGCCTGGAGGTGACCGACCGGATCGTCCTCGGCGTCGAGGCCTCGGGCGAGGTGGTCGAGGCCCTCCGGGCACACCGGGCCTACGTGGCCGGCGAGACCCTGGCCGCCCGGCTGGTGGTGGGCCCCCTCCCGGACGCCACGCACCGGCAGGAGGCCGTCGTCGACGGCGTGCCGGTGGTGGTCACCCTCCGCCGCTCGTAGCGGGGCTCAGTCCTCGCCCCAGAACAGCTCCCGCAGGGAGGCGGGGCCCTTCCCGGCGTCCTCCCCCCTCGGCCCCGTCCCGCCCGGGGCCTCCGACGCCACCGGGGCCTCCCCGGGGCCGCCCTCCCCCGCCTCCTCTGCGGCCGGCGCCGCCTCGGGGATGCGGATGGTGCGGTCCGCGCTGGCAGGCGGCGGGCCGGACGGCGTCGCCCCGGCCGGTGCGGGCTCGGTGGCCGCCGTGGCCTGAGCGGCCACGGCCCCCGCGGTCGCCCTGGCAGCCACCGCCCGTGCCCGGGCCTCCCGGGCGCGCTCCCG